>CBINHQ010000538.1:0-1987 GCA_966250475.1 uncultured Chitinophagaceae bacterium | reverse complement strand
ACCGAGTCCTCCTTCATCTTCAAATAGATCATAAGAGTCTCCTCCTGATTTTCCTTTAGCGCTTAAACCATAAGATAGGTTCGGACCTGCTCCAATAAAGAAGCCATTGTAATTGTAAAGGAGGTTGATCGGAAGATCGATCGTGAGAAAGTTGAACTCAATCTTTGATCCTGATTGTTCGAGTATGCCACCCTTTGATACAAAGAGGAGTTCCGGGCGAATGGAAAAGTTTTCAGAGAACTTAATATCTGCCATACCTCCGGCATGAAATCCTGCTTTTTTCATGAAGTACTTTGTGTCGGAACCTCCTCCTTCACTGAAGAGCACGAAGGTGTTTGACTGTACACCGGCTTTGATACCGAAACTTGTTTTTTGTCCAAAAGAAAATACTGACATAAGCAGTACAGAAAGGAGCATGAAATTTTTCTTCATTTTGAATGGTTTTGATTTGCTCCCGTTTCTCAAATACAATGCCGTAGTAATGTATAACTTGAAATATCCCACAAAGTGGTTACGCTGAGGGAGGGATTTACCTGTTAGTGGTAGGGATGGGGTAATTTGAAAATTTGAAAATTTGAAAATGGGGGCGCCTGCGGCGCGGGCGGCTTCGCCGCGGGGTTTACCGCGGAGGGCGGGGAGACGCGGAGAAGTTAATTAGTTAATTAGTTAATGAAGTCTCTAACTGAGCAAAGATGTTTTAATGATTGATAGATGAGATCGATATAACATGATCTCCTCTGCGCCTCCGCGGTAAAATAATCCGTGTACTCCGTGCAATCCGTGGCTAAAATTAAATCCGCGGCCTCAGCAGCGCAGCCGCAGCACCGCAGATGCACTCTCCGCGTCTCCCCGTCCTCAGCGGTAAAACCTGCGGCGTAGCCGCCCATTCGCTAATTAACCAATCGCCAACTTGACCAACTCCTCATGAAGCGATAACACCTGAGTAATCAAAAATTCTCTTTCATCATTTACAACCACGAAATCGCACAAAGCAATCTTCTCCTCCTCATTCATCTGCCTGGCCATGCGCGAACGCACCTGCTCTTCACTAACACCATCCCTCTCCATCACTCTGCGAATGCGGATTTCCTCAGGGGCGCTCACACCAATGACGTAATCTAAATGCTTATTGGAACCTGACTCAAAGATGAGCGCAGCTTCCTTGATAATGTAAGGTGAGTGTTGTTGCTGCATCCATTTGTTCGCATGCTCTATGGTAGCAGGGTGGGTGAGGGAGTTGAGTAATGCAAGTTTCTTCTCGTCGTTGAAGACAACTGAAGCAAGGTAAGAGCGATCGAGCCCATGATCATCATAGGCCCGATCACCAAATTCCTTCACAATGTTTCGCCGGATTACCGGATCGGTATTCATGAGACGCTTCGTCTCTTCGTCGGCATAGTAGACGGGTATTCCAAGCACCTCGAATATCTTCGCAACCGTGGTCTTGCCGCTGCCGATACCACCCGTAAGGCCGACTCTCAGCATGGAAACATTTTTTTCTAATTAGCGAATCTGCTAATTACTTCGGTGTTGTGCCAGTAGTGCCTGCCTTGTTCAGCGCTGCTGTCCAATCCATGCTCACTGCCGACTTTTCTATCTTGATATAGCTGCCCGGGCTGATCTCAATTTCAAGAGTGCCATCTTCATTTACCTTGTTGATCTTGCCATGAATGCCGGCGATAGTAACGATTTTATCACCTCTCTGAAGATCTTCAATGAATTTCTTCTGGTTCTTAGCTCTCTTAGCCTGCGGACGAATGAAGAATAGCCAGAAGACTACGATCATCAATCCAAGAAAGATAAACTGGAAGCCGCCGAACCCGGAGGAGGGCTGAGCCTGTAATAGCTGAATGTAGTTCATGAAACTGTTTAATTATTAATTCTACCGTTGATTGTTTATTCGATTACCTCTACGCGAAACGTGAGGCGATGTTGTGTGTTGGGACTCGTATTCGCCGAAACAAATACTTCTTTGTTGTGCACTGCA
>CBINHQ010000537.1:0-1992 GCA_966250475.1 uncultured Chitinophagaceae bacterium | reverse complement strand
TGCAGGTGCCAACTGGCGCCATCCGGAAGGACCGGGAAGCAGCATTGAGCACAGGATGAATCATCCCGTCGTGCACGTGAGCTGGTTCGATGCGATGGCCTACTGCAAATGGGCAGGCAAGCGATTGCCCACAGAAGCCGAATGGGAATGGGCTGCAAGAGGAGGTCTCGCAGGTAACATCTACCCCTGGGGAAATGAACACGTGAACGCAAACAAAGCAAAGGCCAACAGTTGGGAAGGAGTCTTCCCTTACAGGAATACAAAGAAGGATGGTTTCGTGAAGGCTGCTCCGGTTGCATCATTCGCGCCGAATGGTTATGGACTCTACGACATGGCAGGCAATGTATGGGAATGGTGCAGCGACTGGTATCATGCCAACTACTACGAAAGCATGAAGCAAGGAATTGCGGACAATCCGAAGGGACCAGATAAATCATTCGATCCTGACGACCCTTACACTCCGAAGCGCTCAATGAGAGGAGGAAGTTTCCTTTGCAACGACAGCTATTGCAGCGGATACCGTGTTGCACGAAGAATGAAGAGTAGTCCTGATACGGGACTCGAACATACAGGGTTCAGGTGTGCGAAGGATCTTTGAGTGCGGGTGTATCACTACCACAAACGAGGATATTCTACTTCGAAATAAGAATCATGAATCGAAAAGACTTTCTCAAAACCACCGCGGTATTCGGCGCGGGGCTTGCCTTTCTTCCCGCAAATGCAGTCTTTCCCGGAAAAGAAAAAGTTCGAATCGGCCTCATTGGCGTTGGTCTGCGTGGGCAGAATCATCTCGATTTGCTGTTGCGAAGATCTGACACCATCGTACAGGCAATTTGCGATATCGACGAAAGGATGCTCGAAGCTTCCGATAAATTACTAACAAGGAGCGGCAAACAAAAGCCTGTCGTGTATCCTAACGGTGAGAACGACTGGCAACGCATGCTCGATAATGAAAAGCTCGATGGCGTGATCATCTCAACTCCCTGGGAATGGCACAAGCCTATGGTGATTGGTTCTGTTGAAAGAGGAATAAAATACGTCGGAGTGGAAGTGGTGCTTGGCATCAGCCTGCAGGACCACTGGGATGTGGTGAATGCTGCCGAGAAATATTCAGCAAATGTGATGATGCTCGAGAATGTCTGCTATCGCAGAGATGTGATGGCTGTGTTGAACATGGTGCGCCAGGGATTATTTGGCGAATTGATACACCTGCAAGGCGGATACCAGCATGACCTTCGCGAAGTGAAGTTCAATGATGGCCAGCACGCATACGGCCACGGCGTCGAGTTTGGCGAGAAAGGATTCTCAGAGGCAAGATGGCGTACCCAACATTCTGTTACGCGAAATGGAGATCTCTATCCCACCCATGGTATTGGTCCCCTCGCGCATTACATCAATATTAACAGAGGCAACAGATTCACAAACTTAAGTTCATTCGCAAGCAAGTCGCGCGGACTGCATGAACACATTGTAAGAAACGGAGGCGAAGATCATCCCAACGCGAAAGTAAAGTTCAGCCTCGGCGATGTAGTTACCACTTCCATCAACTGCGCTAATGGAGAGACAATCCTCCTACAACACGACACGAATCTTCCACGTCCCTACTCTCTCGGCTTTCGCGTGCAAGGCACAAAAGGAATTTGGATGGATGTGAATAAAGGAATCTACATCGAAGGAAAATCCGCCAAAGCACATGCGTGGGACAATGCCCATGAATGGCTCGACAAGTACGATCACCCGCTCTGGGTCAGGTGGAGCAAGGAAACGCAGGGTGCGGGTCATGGCGGAATGGACTTCTTCGTAATTCACGCGTTCATCGAATCGCTGAAGCGAAAAGCTCCCACTCCAATGGATGTGTACGACGCAGCCGCCTGGAGCGCCATCACTCCACTGAGCGAGCAATCAATCGCGGAGGGCAACAAGAACGTGGAGTTCCCTGATTTCACCAAAGGAAAATGGAAAGATCGCAAGCCCGTATTTGCAATGAATGAT
>CBINHQ010000536.1:0-1995 GCA_966250475.1 uncultured Chitinophagaceae bacterium | reverse complement strand
GTAAGTTCGATGAAGTGGGTAGTGGGCATGGGCATTGTGCTCGTGTTGATCGACATGCTTCCCGTTGGATACATGTACATGACGCAGCGCAGCAATGGAGAGGAAGCCTTTTCCGACGAGATGACTGCAAACGAAGAACTGGCAATGGGCAAGGCCGACCAGCAGATTCTGCAGGATAAGGGGTGGTACAGGGTGTTGAATCTTTCCGTCTCTCCATTCTCCGATGCATCCACCTCATATTTTCACAAGTCGATCGGAGGTTACCATGCCGCGAAGATTGGAAGGTACCAGGACCTCATCGAGAACAAACTCGCGCAGGAGATCGGTCAGCTTTCCTCTGACTCGTTGCTTGGCTTCGGCATTCTCGACCATAGAAAATATCCTGCGCTCAACATGCTCAACACGAAATACATCATTGGGTCAAATCCGCCGATGTATACAAATCAGCAGCCGATGGTGATTCAAAACAGGAATGCACTTGGAGCGGTATGGTTTGTAAGAGAAGTGAAGTTTGCTGAGACGCTGCAGGATGAGATGCACGCACTCGATGGGCTGGATGCATCTACAACAGCAATCGTTCCTGCATCACAAATGAAAAATGTCACGCAACCGGTATACGATTCTACAGCTACTATCTCGCTAGTGAGCAATGAGAACAATGTGGTGAAGTACCAGTCCAACAGTTCTTCTCCGCAATTTGCTGTCTTTAGCGAAGTTTATTATTCAGAAGGATGGAATGCATACATTGATGGCAAGCCCGCGCCGTATGTAAAGACGAACTATACACTGAGGGGAATGAACATTCCTGCGGGAGCTTATTCCATCGAGTTCCGGTTCGAGCCGCAATCCTACAACAAGGGAAGAACGCTCACTATGATCGGACAAATAATTGTATTGCTATTGCTGGCTGCGGCGATATTTTTTGAATGGAGGCGTAAACGACAAACCGCGTAAATAAAATTTGAATGGCCAGGGTAAGCATCATCATTCCTTGCTACAATGATGGCAACTATCTCGATGATTCGCTGTCGTCGGCGCTGGGGCAAACCTATCGCGACATCAGTGTGATAGTGGTGAATGATGGATCGACGGACCCTGCCACTCTGGAAAAACTTTCTTCCATCAACGATCCAAGAGTGACGGTGTTACACAAAGAAAACGGCCATCTCTCTTCGGCTCGCAATCACGGCATTCGCTATTCTTCCTCCGAGTACATTCTCACCCACGATGCGGACGATAAGTTTGATAGCAGCTTCGTGGAGAAGGCAGTCAGTGTGATGGACAATGATAAAGAGGTTGGCGGCGTGACCTGTTACCTGAAGGCATTCGGTCAGAAGCGTTTTCGCTGGAAACCGTTAGGAGGAGACGTTAAGAATTTCCTCTATCGCCAGGAAAGTTGCGCCAGCGCGATGATCAGGCGCGAGGCCTGGGAAAAAGCAGGTGGATACGATGAGAACATGAAGAGCGGGTACGAGGATTGGGAATTCTGGATTCGGCTTACTTCACTCGGATACCGCGTCCATGTGATCAAGGAGTTTCTCTTTCACTATCGCATTACTGAGAAATCGATGCTGCTCACGCAATCCGAACCGAACCGCGAATCGATCGTGAGTTACATTATGGAAAAGCATCGGGAACTCTACTGGAAACATTTGAAGGATGCGGTGATAAGCAGGAAGATCATCGACCTCCGCAATCCGGAAAGCAAGACTATATTATTGAAGAATCTTTACTGGAAACTGCGAGGGCGATGAAACCACTAAGCTTCATAATTATCACATACAATCGTCCGGGAGATGCGCTGGAACTGGTGAAGAACATTTCGAGATTGGACGGAGCTGTTGAATTGCTGCAGGAGATAGTCATTGTAAACAATAAATCGACAGTGAGCTATGATGAGGTGAAGGAATTCATCTCCTCAAAGCCCGAACTTCCATTCAGGTATCTCGAGGTGGAAGAAAATCTCGGCGTGGCGAGGGGGAGGAATTACGCACT
>CBINHQ010000535.1:0-1998 GCA_966250475.1 uncultured Chitinophagaceae bacterium | reverse complement strand
GATGCGGCTTTGTAACCCTTGCTGTCGATTGGTGTCATGTATGGCTCGCCACCATGGTGGAGTTCGGCTTTTACTTCCACACTGGGAGGAGCGATGGATTTGAAATAGTTCAACAACAGTTCAGTCATCTTTTCTGAAGTCTGATTGGGCACGAGCCGCGAAGATATCTTGGCATATGCCTTTGATGGCAACACCGTCTTCGCGCCTTCACCGGTGTATCCACCCCAGATACCGTTTATCTCAAGTGTGGGACGAATCCCGGTGCGCTCAAATGTGGTGTAGCCCTTCTCGCCCCAGAGCTCCTTCACGCCGAGTTCATCCATGTATTCCTTCTCATTGTATGGCGCGCTGTTGAGAAGTTCGCGTTCTTCTTTGGTGGCGGTAACCACGTCATCATAAAATCCGGGAATGGTGATGTGATTGTTTTCGTCGTGGCAACTGGCAATCATCTTCGCGAGAATGGTGATGGGATTTGCCACCGCGCCACCGTAAGTTCCACTGTGAAGATCGCGGTTTGCACCAGTCACTTCAACCTGTATGAAGGAAAGACCGCGCATGCCGATGTCGAGCGAGGGTGTGTCCATGCTGAGCAATGAACTGTCGCTGATCAGGATCACATCTGTCTTCAGAAGTTTCTTATTTGAGGAAACGAATTTTGCAAGATTGGGCGACCCGACTTCTTCTTCTCCTTCGATGAGGAACTTGATGTTGGTCGTCATCGTATTCGTCTTCGCCATTATTTCCATGGCCTTCACATGCATGTAGAATTGTCCTTTGTCGTCGGCTGATCCGCGGGCATAAATCTTGCCATCCTTAATCACCGGTTCGAAGGGTCCGCTGTTCCATAGTTCGAGCGGCTCGGGTGGTTGCACATCATAATGTCCGTACACGAGTACCGTGGGCAGTTTCGGATCAACGATCTTTTCACCATACACTACAGGATGTCCATCCGTAGGCATTACTTCCGCCTTGTCGGCACCTGCTTCGATCAGACTCTTCTTCACTGCCTCCGCGCATTTAAGCATATCGTTCTTGTGTTCACTCTTAGCGCTGACGGAAGGAATGCGAAGTAGATCGAGCATTTCATTCAGAAAACGATCCTGATTCTTTGCCTGGTAATCTTTCCAAATCTGGGACATATCAGTAAATTTTTGGGAGACGAAGATAAGAATGTTCAATGAGAGTACGCCCCGGCATTGATAGTCTTGCATGCAGCGAGTGTATTGGCGATCTGCACGAAATGTCTCCGCTCGTGTGCTATCAGGAACCGAAATGTATCACCCAGCTTCAACCTTATGTATTTTGAAAGTGTGATTGGAACCTTGATTGCACCGATGTTTTTGTTTCGGGCTTCCTGCAAAAGATCGAGGAAAGATTGTTGTTGCCTGATGAATTCATTGAGTACTTCCTCAACATTTACTGTTAGTATGGGCCTGTGACCTTTTGGCGCCGGCATTTTCATTCCAATTGTTCCATCTTCCTTGGGCTGCATGATTTTGGTGAAATAATTTCCGAAGAAGCCAGGCTTGAACCATTCCTGCGAAAGCTTGTCAGATGCATTCATCGCGTTTTCAATTGCGGGAATGTAAAAAACGCCGTAGCTATTGAGGTGTTCGAGCACCTGCCCCACGCTCCATTTGCCTTCGCCGGGTTGAAGTTGAAGAAACGATTTTTCTTCCGAGCGTAATTCCGTTGCCTTGAGAATTAGCTCCCGTATGTCTGACTGCAACTGGTCGATTAATTGTTCCGATCTGAATTTCATTTTAGTTTTATTTGAAAGCAAAACTAGAAGCGCGGCAATTGGAAAATATTGGTAAATGCAAAGATTTTCTAAACCGCACCCTGACTTCCGTCATGGCAAGCCCTGCACTCGCACTGTTCCCTGTTCCCTGTTCCCCCTGACCTTCGTCAGGGCAGGCTGTTCCCTGTTCCCTGTCCACTCCACATTAAATCCTTACGGTTCCCATCAACTTACTAAACGTAGCCGGATCAATCCCC
>CBINHQ010000534.1:0-1998 GCA_966250475.1 uncultured Chitinophagaceae bacterium | reverse complement strand
TACCTTTGCCCAATGTACACCCTCAAAAAATCCCTTGGCCAGCACTTCCTCCGTGACGAGCAGATCATCCGCAAGATCATGGCTGCCCTGCAAGAGCGGGAATTCACCCGCCTGCTGGAGGTGGGACCCGGGGGCGGGGCACTTACCCGGCACCTAACGGAGCTGCCCGGCGTGGACCTGAAGGTGGTGGAACTGGACAGGGAAAAGGTGGACTACCTCGAAAAAACCCTGCCTTCTCTTGCCGGCAAGATCGTTCATCAGGACTTTCTAAAAATGGAAAAGCCCTTTAATGAGAAGTTTACCGTAATAGGCAACTTTCCTTACAACATTTCCACTCAAATCGTGTTCAGAATATTGGAGTGGAGAGATGATGTGGAATGCATGATCGGTATGTTTCAAAAAGAAGTGGCGCAACGGATTGCGGCTAAAGAGGGTAACAAAGTATATGGAGTGTTGAGTGTGCTCACTCAAGCGTTTTTCAAAGTGGAATATCTTTTCGAGGTGAGTGAACATTGCTTTAATCCTCCGCCAAAAGTGAAGAGCGCGGTGATACGATTGCTGCCACTGGAAACACCGCCTGAAATTCGAAGTGGAAGGGATCTCTTCCTGCTCGTGAAAACCGCATTCAATCAACGGAGAAAAACACTACGTAACGCGACAAAGAGTATTTTCGACGCAGCGGTTCTCAGCGATCCTTTGTTTAACAAAAGAGCCGAGCAGCTAACGGTGAAGGAATTCGCCGACCTTACCTTCAGGATGAAAGAACCGGCGATGCTGAAGGACATGCCAATATTAACGGGAAATGATCAACAAGCAGATTGAATGAAAAAAGCAATCATCACAGGCAGATCACATGAATATCTCCTGGAAGAACTCTCCCGGCAGGGATATGAGACGGTATACAACCCCGACATCACCTATGCGGAACTAGAAGCGTTGATCCCCGAAGCAGAAGGATTGGTAGTGACGACACGCCTGAAGATAGACAAGCCGATGTTGGAGAAGGCATCAAACCTGAAATGGATCGGCAGACTGGGAAGCGGCATGGAACTAATCGACCTTGCATATGCAGAAAGTAAGGGAATACGTTGCCTGAGCAGCCCGGAAGGAAATCGTAACGCGGTAGCGGAACATGAACTTGGTCTTCTGCTAAACCTGATGAATCATATCACCATTTCTTATGAGGAAATAAAAGAAGGTGAGTGGAAGAGAGAACAAAACCGCGGCATTGAATTAAGCGGAAAGACTGTTGGAATAATTGGATATGGAAACACGGGTATGGCGTTCGCAAAATTGCTGCAGCCTTTCAATGTTACTGTGCTTGCGTATGATAAATACAAATTCGGATTCGGTAAAGGATATATCAGGGAAGCAAATCCCCAGCAGATTGGTCGTTACGCAGACGTGGTGAGTCTTCATGTGCCATTAAGTGAGGAAACTTTTCACATGGCGAATGAGGCGTTCTTCAATTCGCTGGAGAAGAAGCCATTTTTCCTGAATACGTCAAGGGGAAAGGTGGTGAGTAATCCTGATTTGATTGCAGCGTTGAAGTCGGGGAGGATTGCAGGTGCGGCGTTGGATGTGTTGGAGAATGAAAGATTGGAGAGTTATACGGATGAGGAAAGGGAGCAGTTGAAGTGGTTGTTGTCGCAGCCGAATGTGTTGGTGACGCCGCATATTGCGGGGTATAGTCATGAGGCTTCGTATAAGATGGCGAAGGTGTTGGGGGAGAAGTTGTTTGGAAACGCCTGCGGCGTTCGAGGCCGCGGATGAACAGGGTGTTGGACGCCTGCGGCGTGAGTAGCCACGGGGATTTTGAATGAGCCTTCGGCTGCACCTGCGGTGCTTTTTTTGGACACGGATGCACACGGATTTAACGGATGCACACGGATTTTTTAATTCAGATTCGGTAAGGGCAATCCGTGTATTCCGTGTAATCCGTGGCTAAAAAATAAACGGTGGCCACCACAGATTCTTTGAGACACAGATTTATTAATC
>CBINHQ010000533.1:0-1998 GCA_966250475.1 uncultured Chitinophagaceae bacterium | reverse complement strand
GATTCCACCTTCTTCTCCGATTCTCCTTCGAGGCTCTTCGCCATTTCAACGATGAGGGATGCAACCTCCTTTCCATTCCTTTTTCCCAGAAAAGCGGTTTGCCGGGAAAGAATCTTTCCTTCCTTACTGAACAAAGCACCTGCAAGCTTGGTCCCTCCGAGGTCGAGTGCGATGATAGACATTTTCTCAATTATTCAATTAAGTTATGAGAAAGAAGAATGCGATTTCATTTTTGCATTAATAAAATAAACCGCAGAAAAACGCAGCCGAGATTCTCTTTTTATCTTCTTAATTTTCCTTGCAATAATATTTCAGCATGAAGAGAATTCTCATTTCCTCCCTGCTTTTTATCATTCTCATCGCCATGCGCGACCAACCGCATGCAGAAAAGGCATGGATCCGCATCAACCAGCTTGGCTATATACCCTCTGGGATCAAAGTTGCTGTTTGGTGCAGCAAGGATTCTAAAACGATTCGTGAATGGAAACTTGTGGATGCAAAGTCAGGCAAGACGGTAGCGAAAGGTCCCGCAGGAAAACCATTCGGTGAGTACGGTCCATTCACCCAAACCTATCGTTTGAACTTCTCCGATTTTCAAAAGCCAGGAAGATACTACCTGCAGGCAGGTGGCATTCGTTCGCCAGAATTCAAAATTGATGCTGATGTGTACAAAGGCACCGCCGATTTCTGCCTCAGGTACATGCGCCAGCAACGCACAGGATTCAATCCATATCTCAACGATAGCTGCCACACGCGCGATGGATATGTGTTGTATGGAGAAAAGGCAGGCATACCCGACAGTTCCTATGTGGATGTGGTTGGAGGCTGGCACGACGCATCCGACTATCTCCAATATTCCACGACTTCCGCCAACGCCACCTATCACCTGCTGATGGCCTACCGCGATTTTCCTCACGTTTTCACCGATACCAAACTCGCGAATGGACTTGATGGAAGTAATGGTCAGCCAGATGTACTCGACGAAGCAAGGTGGGGACTGCAATGGCTGCAGAAGATGTTTCCGGAAAAGAATGTGATGTTTAACCAGATCGCCGACGACCGCGATCACATCAGGATGCGCATGCCCGCACTCGACAGCCAGTATGGAAAAGGTCATCAGCGCCCGGTTTACTTCATCTCCGGTGAACCTCAGCAGCGAGGAAAGTTCATGAACAACACTACCGGCACTTCATCCACGGCAGGCAAGTTCGCCAGCGTCTTTGCACTCGCGCATTCTTTGTACGAGAGAGATGAACTCTTCAGAAAGACCGACAGCCGCAAAGGATACTATGTCCTTGCAATGGATGCATATGCTTACGCTAACAAGAAGCCCGGCGTCACACAAACCGCATCTGTACTTTCGCCCTACATCTACGCTGAAGAGAACTGGTCAGACGACATGGAGCTCGCGGCAGCATCAATTCACGACATGGTGCTTGCTTCGGGAAGAAGTTCGAATGGATCGTACCTGATGCAAGCCGTGAACTTTGCGAACCAGGAGAAGATAACTCCCTGGCTCGGCAGCGATACAGCAAAGCACTATCAATGGTATCCCTTCATCAATCTTGGGCATTACGAATTGATAAAGCATTTGAAGACGAAGGTCGATGGTCCCGAGGAAGGTTATGCTTCAGGATACGGCAAGACTTTTTGGAACAATGCCGACACTGTATTGAGCTACTACCGCGAAGGAATCGCCAAAGTCTGGCATAAAGCGCAGTCGAATGCATTCTATCGTGGTGTGCCCTTCATCTGGTGCAGCAACAATCTCACTACTTCTTTCGCGATTCAGGCAATGTGGTATCGCATGCTTTCGGGTGATGCGAGGTTTCATGAACTGGAGCAGGCGAACATCGACTGGCTGTTTGGATGCAATCCCTGGGGAACGAGCATGGTGTACGGATTACCATCATGGGGCGATACGCCGGTCGATCCTCACTCGGCGTTCACACACATCAAGAAATATCCCATCGATGGCGGACTCGTTGATGGCCCGGT
>CBINHQ010000532.1:0-1999 GCA_966250475.1 uncultured Chitinophagaceae bacterium | reverse complement strand
AAGAAATGTCTGCGTGCTGAAGCGTGTAGCCACCAGAAGCGTTGCGAATAACCCTTATCTTCTTCCATCCGCGTGCAGGAGCAGGAGTACCGATGCCGGAACCCATATTCACTATGTAGACTTTGTTGTCGGATGCGTTTGCTGAAATCGCCGCGATTGCAGTACGTGTGAGGTCTCCATCTGGATAATCAATGTAGGCGAGTGATTCGATCGTTGGTGCGAACTGGCTAAACGCAACTTCCGTTGAGAATCCTACCGTGTCGAGCGCTGTAACCTGAGTGAGGTCGTTTTTGTTGATCTGCTTCGCCATCATTCCTACAGATGAGTTGAGAATTACGCGGAAGTCGTCAGAACCAGTATAGAAACCCAAATCCCAGTTCGTTCTCTGCACAGCCGTCTGGCGGTTTGCGCTGAGGTCAATGAAAACTTTATTGGGGAAAGTGGCACCACCACCATCTACCATCATACTCGATGTGTTTGCAACCAGTTCGGAGAAAGTCAGCGTGAATTGTTTCTTCACTCCAATGAGTACAGGTGAACCTGAGCTGTAGATCTCGAAGTTTATCTTTTCATCGCCATCGAACAAAGCTCCGGGAGCCTTATCTACTCTAAGTACAACTTCATTGTTACCCGAAGGAATGGTGAGAGAAATTGAATTGCCATTTGCTGCAGGAGTGGTTGTAAAATCCGTTCCGTACACGAGTCCTTCCATGGTGAAGTTAACCGTAACTGGAATGTCGCGATCAGTTCCACGTGTTAGCGTAAGTCTGATGTCGATGCTGCTTTCATTCTCTGTAAGTCCCTGTGCATCGGTTTGAAAATTCACAAGGTTGTCGGCCAACACAGCGTCTCTCTTGCGGCAGCCTGTAGCTAGAACCAGCACCGCGAGGCCCAGAAGGATACTTCTATTCATAATTTTAATCATCGGTATTATTAAGATTAAGGGTTAAAAGATTCAATTATTTTTTGTTCCAGTCGAAGATCAAGCCCGCGAAGACTGATCTTCCTGTGCCAATACTTCGGCTTCCGGAAGGTGTGTGCACTCCGCCGGTGATGGTTGTGCTGGTTACCGTTTCCACATCGAACAAATTCCTCATTCCCGCATTCAACCTGAAGTGTCGTGCGATGCTCTTGGTCAGCGTGAGGTCTGCCATGTGGTAATCCTTCAGCTCAGACTTCACGATTTCCTGGTTCGCATTCACGGTGAATCCAGGTCTTGTACCAGTGTATTTGTAAAACAGGTTCACATCAAGTCCGAGTTTTGTGAAGTGATATGCGACTGTGCTGTTCACTTCGGGCGACCATTGCAATTCCGGCAATTTCTTATCCTATGCCGAGTATTGATTGAAGAAACCGGTATAAGATCCGCCGAGTGAAATGTTCCAATTGCCGTTGGCCGCCCTTGCCAACAGGCTCATGCCTCCGGTCTTGCTGCTCGCCACATTGCCATATCTCGCCAGATTGGGATTTGATGCGTCGAATACGAAGTCGATCAGGTTTTCAACGTCGTTATAGAATCCGCTTACCGCCGAGCTCATCGACCAGCCTTCACTCTTCTTCCTGCTCCAGTTAACTGATGCGTTGAAGCTGTGAGATTGTTCAGCCTTCAGATCGGGATTTCCGATGATATCATGATTCGCATCACGGAAATCGAAATAAAGTTCACGGAGTGACGGAGCACGGAATCCTCTCGCATATGCAAGGCGAAGGTCGATCTCCTTCGAGAGTACAAATTTTGAATTGATGGAAGGGATCACCGGAGGAGCATCATACACCGAGTTGCTGATGAAACGAAGTCCCGGACGAAGCTTCACCCATGATACGGGCACAATCTCAGAGGTGATGAAGAACGCATAGTCATTAATCGCATTGCTTCCTTCCTTCAGCCTTTCTCCATTTCCTTTCTCCATGTTGATGTCAACGCCGGGCTGAATGGAAATGGCAGGATTTATTTTATAGAGTCCCATTGCTCTCAATGTAAACGCATCGATCTCGGAAA
>CBINHQ010000531.1:0-2010 GCA_966250475.1 uncultured Chitinophagaceae bacterium | reverse complement strand
GGCCCATTCGTTACCCTTCCCGTGATCCACACCAAGGATCCACTCACTAACCAGCGCAATGTGGGAATGTATCGCATGCAAGTCTTTGGACCCACGCTCACAGGAATGCACTGGCACAAACACAAAGTGAGTGCAAAGCATTTCAACGAATACAAGAAACTTAACAAACGCATGCCCGTGGCCGTCGCACTCGGAGGCGATCCCGTTTATGCATATTCCGCTACTGCTCCATTGCCCGAAAATGTAGACGAATACATGCTCGCGGGTTTTCTCAGAAAGAAGAAAGTAGAATTGGTGCGATGCATCACTCAACCAGAAGTAGAAGTTCCGGCCGATGCGGACTTCATCATCGAAGGATATGTTGATCCCTCCGACGAAATGATCTGGGAAGGACCGTTCGGCGATCACACGGGTTACTACTCGCTTCCTGATTGGTATCCCAAATTTCACATCACCGCCATCACGCATAAGAAGAATGCTATTTACCCTGCCACCATCGTTGGAATTCCCCCGCAGGAAGATGCATGGCTTGGAAAGGCCACAGAGAGAATCTTTCTCGCGCCAATAAAGATGACAATGGTTCCCGAGATCATCGACATGGACATGCCGGTGGAAGGCGTTTTTCATAACCTCGTGATCGCGCAGATAAAGAAGGATTACGCGGGACAGGGACAGAAAGTGATGAATGCAATGTGGGGCGCAGGACAAATGATGTTCAATAAGATTCTCGTCCTTGCCGATGAACACGCGAAGATTCAGGACTACAAACAACTCGCGAAGATTGTACTCAAGAACCTTAATCCCGCCACCGATATCTACTTTTCGACAGGACCAATGGACGTACTCGATCACAGTTGTAGCAAGATGGGATTCGGAGGTAAGATGTGCATCGACGGCACAACGAGATTTGACGAAGAAAAAGACGATCATTATAAAGCGGATCAACAACCATTGCAACCTGCTGAAATTACGGCTGCACTCAGCAATGGATTTTCTGAGATAAAGGCCATCAACACCAGGCTTGCAGAAGATGAGATTCCCTGCATCATCGTTTCCGTTCACAAGAACCGGAAGGGACACATCCGCGAATTACATGAACGCGTTGCAGCGTTGCCTGCCCTTGCCGGTGTGAAGTTGATTCTTTACGTAGAGCATACGGTTGATGTGACGGACCTTCCTTCGGCTCTCTGGCGATTCTGCAACAACCTCGATCCGCGAAGGGATTCCGTGCTTGCGAGGCGCAATGTGGATGGCTCGTTCTATACAGCCTGCATAGGATTTGACGGCACACTGAAGACGAAGGAGCACGACGATTTTCAGCGCGACTGGCCAAACATCATTGTTGCGGATGATAAGACGATCAAGTCTGTCGATGAGAAATGGAATGCACTTGGCATTGGCGAATTCATTCCTTCTCCTTCGTTGAAGTACATGGACCAGGTGTACGGTGAAGAAGCATTCGTTAGCTGATCAATCAATAACAAAGCTGCCATGAATTCAACCATAAATATTCTGATGACGGGCGGGGGAGCCCCCGGCGCCGCGGGAATTCTCCGTTGCCTTTCGATGGAGCCACGCTTCCACCTGATTGCTGCGGACGCTAATCCAAATGCGGTTGGTCGTCATCTTGTGAAAGACTTCGAAGTTATTCCTCCAGCTAGCGATCCGAAGTTCATCGACTCTCTTCTTGCCATCTGCCGCAAATGGGACGTGCACGTGGTGATGCCCTTGGTCACGAGAGAACTGAACCACTTCGCAAGACACAGGACCGAGTTCGAACTCGCAGGAGTGAAGGTACTCGTCTCCCCGGAAGAATCACTAGAGATCGCGAACGACAAGAGCAAGCTCTACCAGTTCCTCGAATGGAGGGGAATGGAATTGCCAAAATTCAAAGTGGTGGAGAATGTTTCGCAGTTTGAAGAAGCGGCGAAGGAACTCGGCTATCCGGAAAAAACGATTTGCTTCAAGCCTTCAGTCTCCAACGGCAGCAGAGGATTTAGAATAATCAGC
>CBINHQ010000530.1:0-2011 GCA_966250475.1 uncultured Chitinophagaceae bacterium | reverse complement strand
CAATGGCCTTTCGCAACAAGACAGTGCAGGCTTACGATACATCCGGACAACGCATCTACGCATTCAGCGACAGGGAAGCCGACTTCATTCCTGTTGACAAAGACATGCTGATTCGCGCCATGGAGAATGGAAAGTATTATTTCAGTCATGGCAAGCAGGATGCAATCGCTTACTATCACCAGGCTGGCAACAAAGGCATCATCATGATAGCTGCTGCGTATGATGAGCTTGGCAAGAGAAATCTCCGTCAACTTTCATTCATTCTGCTGATAAGCACCTTCGGCGGAGTGATCGTGACGATGATCAGCGGTTACATCTTCTCGACCAGATTACTTTCGCCCATCAGGAAGATCGCGGATGAACTGAATGATATTTCCGCGCAGGATCTCACTCGTCGCATCGAGACAAGAAAGGTGAATGATGAATGGAACTATCTCGCCAACACGCTAAACGAATTGCTCGACAGATTGCAGGACAGTTTCGAAACGCAGCGCAGGTTCATCTCCAATGCCTCTCACGAATTGTCTACTCCATTAACATCCATGTCGAGTCAGCTTCAGGTTTACCTGCAGAAGAATCGCAACCCCGAAGAATATCGCAAGGTGATGGAGTCCGTTTACCAGGATGTGAAGCACATGAGCAGTCTGACGAAGACCCTGCTCGAGTTCGCGAAAGCATCCGGAAATTCAGGCGGACTTGAACTATCTCTTCTCAGGATTGATGAAGTGCTGCTTCGGCTTCCTTCGGAAATTACGAAGATCAATTCTTCTTACAGCGTTGCTCTTCAGTTTGACGATCTGCCCGAGGAGGAAAATAATTTGCTGGTGTTCGGAAACGAGGAACTGTTATTCACCGCCGTGAAGAACCTGGTGGTAAATGCCTGCAAGTATTCCTCTCCCAGTCAAGCGGTGGTAAGGCTGAAGATTGAGAACAACGAGGTGCGTGTGATCGTGGAAGACAAGGGACCCGGCATTCCGGAGAAGGACCTCCAGAATATTTTCGAGCCGTTTTTCAGGCGGGAGGATTCCCGCGAAATGGAAGGCTTCGGCCTTGGGCTCTCCCTGGCCAGAAGGATCATCCGGCTGCATAAGGGCGACATCAACGTAGACTCTGTGAAAGGGCAAGGCTCAACCTTCACCATTATCCTTCCCTGCGCCTCTGGTCTAAGGAGATTCTAATATAATTCTAATGAAATAGGTCTTGCAACTCTGGCGGCCTTATGCAATTTGCATTTCGATTGCCGGAGACACATCCAATTCTTGTGATCTACTAAAATTGAAACATGACAGAGTTAAAGCGGATACTGGTTCCAGTTGATTTTAGTGAGACCTCTTTCAATGCATTAGAGACTGCCGCTGTGCTTGCTCAACGAAACGACGCCTCACTCGACATCGTTTATGCAAGAGATACAATTCCCGAACTTGTTATGGCAGGCGGATCGCAGGGAAGGTTGAAGGAAAATTCCCACGCGATAATGAATGCCTACGTCACCGCGATCGAACATCGGCACAAAGTAAAACCGGAGATAATCTGGGAAGAAGGATTGCCTGCCGAAGCCATCATTAGAAC
Source organism: uncultured Chitinophagaceae bacterium (assembly GCA_966250475.1). Taxonomy (GTDB): domain Bacteria; phylum Bacteroidota; class Bacteroidia; order Chitinophagales; family Chitinophagaceae; genus CBINHQ01. Next base: position 442 of record CBINHQ010000530.1, on the reverse strand, counting down.
GGCGAAGATTAAGGATCCCGATTTAATAGTTTGCGGCACGCACGGCGCTTCGGGATATCGCGATGCATTTATTGGTTCAACCGCGTACACCATCATCAAATATGCAACCTGCCCTGTGCTGACAATTCCTGCAGGACCGCGCCGGATAAACTTCAGAAAATTGCTGCTTCCGCTTCGCCCCATTCATGGTGCGCTCCGCAATCTTGATATTGTATTGAACATCGCTTCAGAAAACGGGCAACTTCATGTACTTGATCTTTCGGGGAACAACCAGGACGACAGACAACTCATTTCTTACCTGATGGATGAGTTGAAGGAAAGACTGGATGAAGGAACATTGAAGACTTCTATTTCCAATTCGCCGGGATATACGATTCCCGATAAGGTGTTCAGCCTGCTCAACCATGAGAAGTTCGACATTGTGGTGATTACTCCTTCGCTG
>CBINHQ010000529.1:0-2013 GCA_966250475.1 uncultured Chitinophagaceae bacterium | reverse complement strand
CTTCGAAAAGTACTTTTTCGCTTGCCACGATGTATTCGCGGATCACGTGCATAATGGCGATCTCTTTCTTATCTCCCTTCTCAATGAGCGCGTCCACATCCTTTTTGAAGTTGCGAAGCGTTTCGGCCATGATGGTATTGAGCACCGTCATTGGGTTGGCGCAATTCGCAGATGAACCAACTGCACGGAATTCAAATTTATTTCCTGTGAATGCAAATGGTGATGTACGGTTGCGGTCCGTATTATCCATCAGCAACTCAGGAATGTTCTTGTGAATGTCGATCTTCAGCATGCTTTCATCCTGTTCGTCGAAATTGTCGCCCACGCGTTCCTTCACCTCATTCAGGATTTTGGTGAGGTACTGACCAATAAACACGGAGATGATTGCAGGAGGAGCCTCGTTTGCGCCGAGACGATGATCGTTGGGCGCAGAAGCGATCGATGCTCTCAGCAAGTCCGCGTAATCGTGCACGGCCTTGATAGTGTTCACAAAGAAGGTGAGAAACATCAGGTTCGTCTTCGGAGTCTTGCCCGGAGCAAGAAGGTTTACGCCGGTATCGGTAGCCATACTCCAGTTGTTATGCTTGCCGCTTCCGTTGACACCGGAGAAAGGCTTCTCATGAACCAGCACGCGCAGCTTGTGACGTCTCGCAACCCTGTCCATCACATCCATGAGCAAAGAATTATGATCCACCGCCACGCTCACTTCCTCGAAGATCGGAGCGCACTCGTACTGTGCAGGCGCAACTTCATTGTGCCTTGTGCGAAGGGGAATGCCGAGCTTGTATGCTTCCGCTTCAAAATCGCGCATGTATGCATAGATGCGTTCTGGTATCGATCCGAAATAATGATCTTCCAGTTGTTGATTCTTCGCGGAACCTTGTCCGAACACCGTGCGTCCGCACATCACGAGGTCAGGGCGTGCATTGAAGAGACCTTCATCAATGATGAAATATTCCTGCTCCCAGCCAAGCGTTGCTGTAACGCGGCTGATGTTCTTGTCAAAATAATTACATACATCCACCGCCGCTTTGTTCAATGCCTCGAGCGCCTTCAAAAGTGGAGCCTTGTAATCCAGCGATTCGCCGGTGTATGAAACAAAGATGGTAGGAATGCAAAGCGTCTTTCCATTCCCGATTTCCATGATGAATGCGGGCGAGGATGGATCCCATGCGGTATATCCACGCGCTTCGAAAGTCGCACGAAGTCCGCCGCTGGGAAATGAAGATGCATCGGGTTCCTGTTGAATCAATGAATCGCCTTCGAACTGTTCGATAGGTGTGCCGTCGCTCTTAATGGTGAAGAATGAATCATGTTTCTCGGCTGTCGTGCCGGTGAGGGGTTGAAACCAGTGATTGAAATGAGTCACACCCTTGCATTCCTCCCATGCTCGAAAGCCGCTGGCAATCTGGTTGGCCATTTCCCGGTCGATCTTCTGGCTGGCCTTGATGGAGCCGACCAGGCTCTTGTAAGCCTCATCACTAAGGAATTCACGAGCCGTCTTCAATGTGAAGACATTGCTCCCAAAAATGCCTGTGATTTTAGCTGATCCGTTGTAACTGGGAAAGGAAGAATTGCAGAGACTGTTGAGTGCGGTAAAGCGAAGGGACATATATTATTTTTTCACAAAAGAAATTCATTGACGGAATTTCTCCAAGTTTTTTTGGGCATTAGGCCGATATTTCTGGATTTTCTGTGAAAAAAGTTGAAGAATTTTTTTGAATTAGCCTGAATTTTAGGTGGATTGGGAGGAATTATTAATATTATTTTTATTATTAATATTAATGAAAATCTGCTGAATTCTCTTCCAGTCTGTTTGTGCGGCCATGGCCACAACCAGGAGAGGGGCTACGATACTCCGGTACCTCACAATTGCGCCGAGGTTGTATACGCTCAAGCCGATCGCCAACAGAATGGACATCCCCGTGAAGAAGCAGAGCAGGAGAGTGATGCGCGAATTCCCTTCCCGCTTTCTCCATATCAGGAATATAATGAAGAAGACGAGGAGAAGGT
>CBINHQ010000528.1:0-2015 GCA_966250475.1 uncultured Chitinophagaceae bacterium | reverse complement strand
TTAAAAAGATGAAAATGTATCGATTACATATTAGTGCAGTATTTCCTGAAATCGGGCACGTAAATCTACTATTGGGACTCAGTAAATTCCGAAATAGGTTTGCGGCAGATTACGATGAAGGAATGGAAAAATAGCACGAAAAATTCCACCCGAAACGTAAAATCTAAACCCTGAAAACCAAAAAATAATCTAACCCTGGGAACACTCCGAGGAGCTCCCATAAAAATGAAAGCTATCATGAGAAACTCTACCCTGTGCGTTGTGATTTCCATTTTGACATTTTTCACCGCCACCGCAGTCCACGCCACCAATTACAGCAATTACGGAACAGCGACAACGTATAACCTCTATGCAGGTGACACGCTCCGCATTAAGTCTGGTACATATACTGGTACTATTGCCACATTCAATCAGAATGCGGTGATCATCGTAGAAGACATGGCGAACTTCAGGCCCAATTACATTGCAAACCCAAAGGGTAACCTGATCAACAATGGTCATATCAGGATGGGAACCCTTTCACCGAATTCAGCCTTCACGCTGCATAACTTCAGCGATATGGAGATAAACGGAGACCTGGTGATGAATGGATTCCAGACATGGTACAACAGGTATGGCGCAACCCTCGATGTTAGCGGCGACGTAATCCTTAACTCATTCTCTGCACTCTCTAATGAGGGTACTCTTACCGTAGGAGGAGATCTTGAAGTGAAAGCGCTTTCGAGCCTTTTGAACCAGAATGTTATTACCACCGGCGGTAACCTGACTGTATCTTTCGGAGAATTTGTAAACGAAGGTGAAACTATCACATCAGGTACACTGAGCTTCGACTGGTTGTCTGCGTTCACTAACAAGTGCAGAATGATCACTGAAGGCGGATTCACCAATAGCTCTTATAATTTCCAGAATCTCGGTCTTCTTTGGGTGGGTACCACTGGAACGACAGCTGATCATTTCATTAACAACGGCACATTTACCAACGGTCCCAATGGCATCGTGAGGTCGGTGAGATTTACTAATAACGGAACCATCAATGGCGCCGGTAAAATGTATTTCACAGGACAGACTATCAATTATGGTACGATGGGTACCAGCGGATACACTACCGATACGATCAGGGTATATGATGTCACTCGTACGAATCCTTCAAAGATATTCGATGTGCAAAGCGGAACCGTTCGTGCAAACGTAGTGTACAATGTCTTTGCAGCACCTGATACTAATTCAATCCCTGGTGATTGTTCCAACCTCTTCAAGACAGATGTGCTACTTCCTGTAAAATGGAGCGCATTCTTCGTGAACATTGCAAACAATGTTCCTGTGTTGAACTGGGCTTCCCAGCAGACTGAAGGAACGATCTTTGAAATCCAGCGCAGCTATGATGGAAGCAATTTCACTACAATCGCTGACATGCTTTCTAATGTGAACCAGGAGTCTTACAACTTCGTTGACAGAAACGTGAATACTCAGGCAACGGTAGTTTATTACAGGATTAAAGGTGTAGAACTTACCGGTGCAGTATCATACACTGAAGTAAGACTGGTGAAGTTTGCCAACAAGGAAGGCATCACCATCCAGGTAGCGCCAAACCCTTTTACAAGCCAGGTTTCAATCAACTACCAGTCATCTGAACGTGGTAACATCACCATCCGCGTATTCAACATGAATGGCCAGCTTCACATGGCGAAGAACGCGACAGTATCGAACGGCTACAATAGCATCACCGTTACCGGTCTCTCTAACCTCGCGAAAGGAATGTACGTTCTGCAAGTAAGCGGAGAGAATGGAGTGATTGCTACAGAAAGAATCGTGAAGAATTAGTCAATTAGTCAATTAGTTAATTAGTTAATTAGTTAATTGCGATGCCCCCAGTCGGGGGCATCGTTCATTTGCAAATTGGCTAATTTACTAATTGGCTAATTAAAAGGCTTTGAGTTGGTACTTCTTCTCATACCTCTCGTTGAGAAGTTTTTGTTTATCGGTCAGATCAATCTTTCTTCCCTGTATGAAGGCAT
>CBINHQ010000527.1:0-2030 GCA_966250475.1 uncultured Chitinophagaceae bacterium | reverse complement strand
CATGTTACTCATGTCGGTGGTGACTGAACTTATCATTTCGATGCTCTGCGTTTTCATCGCATATTACTATTACATGCGGGAAAACGGTTACCAGATCTTCAAGATCAGCCTGATCATTGCAGGATTCATTTGTCTTGCAGATTTGGCGTGGACTTACAAGCAGGGTTACGGGTTATATATCCAAAGAGTTTATTATCTCTTCACACCGGCGTGGGAGGTGATCAATCACAACTTCTTTGGATACATCGGAGCGAGTGCGTTCGTATTCCTCCTGAGCGATTACCTCGCCAGGAAGGGAGAAAGATACAAGTTCAACCTTTGGCTGCTCCCATTCATGTTCCTTACTGTGATGCTCTCTACTTCGAGAAGCGCTCTTCTCATCATGGTGATCATCTCGGTCGTGCTGATGGCAAAGGCAATGCTCTCGAAAGAAAACAGCACCAAGGCATACAAACTCGTAGTTGTTGCACTGAGTTGCCTTGTGCTATGTCTGTGCCTATTCCAGATGCTCTCTGCAGTGTTTGGGTTGAACAGCGAGTTTCTGGAGACGATTGCATCGAGGCTGATTGAGGAGCCGCTAGCGATCATCAACAGAGCGCTTGGAAAAGATTTCGACGCCGCATCACTCGACTCGATGGACTGGAGAGCGGAGGCTTCAGAGATTGCCTACCAGGCATTCACGGAGAAAATAACACGATCGGAACAGATTTTCGGCATAGGCAATGATGGATTCATGGAACGCGGTCTCGGTTACCTCGGTACATACGCCGCACACAATGGAATCCTGCTGATGCTGATCGAATTTGGAATCATTGGTTTCACTTGGTTCCACCTTATACTGATCAGTCTTGTAGTAAAGACTTCAAGGAAAGGATACTTCTCACCATTATCCGTGGTGCTGGTGTTCATCTTCCTTTATGTGATCAGTCATAACCGTGAAACTACTTCTCTGTTTGCCTATCTCCTTCTCGGCACCATGGTCGGCGAATCCGTATCGCCGATCTATGAACCAGATGAAGAAGAAGAATTGGCTGAACTGAATGAAATATCAATTGCCCCAAACCAATTAAATTAAGCTGTACCCATGAAGATAATGATGGTCATAAATGGAATTAAGAAAGGCGGGAGGGAACGACGAATGTTGGAGTTGGTGAAGGACCTTTCCATTTCGCGCGGGTTTGAGGTCTGCCTCGTCAGCCTCAGCGATGTGTTGGAATACAATTACGTGGTGGACCTGCCCATTCGCTTCGAAATCATCACCAAGAAAAGCGATAAGGACTTCACGCTGATCTTTAAGTTGAGGAAGATCATGAAGAGTTTCGATCCCGATGTAATTCACTCGTGGGACGTGATGTCGAGCGGGTATCTCACTGCCGCCAATGTATTTCTCAACAAGGCGATTGTGAACGGAGTGATCTACGATGCCGCACCCGATTCGAAATATTACGACAGGAATGCCTTCAAGGTTCGTCTCTATTCGCATCTTTCAAAAGCGACAGTGGCAAACTCACAGGCTGGACTTAAGACATACAAGACACCTGCGAACAAGTCGTTCTGTATCTATAATGGAGTTGACTTGAAGCGCTTCGAGAACCTGAAACCTGCCGAAAAGGTTGAAGAAGAAATACTCGGCGGACGGAAAGGAAATCGTTTCATCGGCACTATGGTTGCATCCTTCAACAAGTGGAAGGATCACAGGACGATGATCGAGGCTGCGGTGAAGCTATGCCGCAAGCATGCCAATTTCGTGATGATTTTTATTGGTGAAGGACCCGAACGCAAGGCCATGGAAGCCCTGGTTCCGGACGACCTGAGAAACACGAGGATCCTCTTCACCGGCAACCGCGATGACGTCGAATCTGTGCTGGGAATCACCGATGTAGGAATCCTGATCACTCCCTGCGAAGGCATTTCAAACTCGATTATCGAGTACATGGCATCCGCCAGGCCGGTAATCGCCTCAATAGGCGGAGGAACAGGAGAACTTGTAAATGACGGAGAGAATGGTTTTCTTGTAGAGCAAAAAAATG
>CBINHQ010000526.1:0-2045 GCA_966250475.1 uncultured Chitinophagaceae bacterium | reverse complement strand
ATTACGGAAGCGACTTCAACAATTCAGTCTATCTGCGTGTGCAGGATGCTTCACCGTTGCTAGACCTGAATGCGAGATTGAGGATAATTGATGAATACATAAGAGTGAATGATTGTCCACCAATGAGATTTCCCGGTAGATATGGAATCGTCATTTTCTCCGGCTTACGATCCGGTGTCTTTGAAAGCGCGGTTTCTTTTTACTCGCGCAAGGAGTTTAATGCGGAGATGAGTTTGAAAAAACTTGCATTGCTGAGAAAATCTCATGGTGAAGATGTTTTCAGAACGAGGAATTATTTCAGGCTAAAGGAAGGTTGAATATAGATTCAGAAAATTAAAAATTTAAACTTATGCAACAGAATCTGATTTCGATACCCGGTTACAGAGTGAATGAGTATCTGCTGGTGATTGCGCCACACCGGGAACTGTGGAACAGGATTAAGGAGATAAAGGGGGAGTTCGCACAAAAGTATCAATCCACTAATGCAAGGTGGAGTAAGCCGCATATCACTCTAGCATCGTTCACACAATTGGAGATGATGGAAGAGAGAATCCTAAACAGGCTGCGTGCAGTGGCGATGGGGTATCATCCCTTCAAGGTGGAATTGAAAGATTTTGGATCATTCCCCAGTCATTCAATCTTCCTGAATGTAGCAACGAAGGAGCCGATCAGAAACCTCGTGCGGCAGATAAAGCCATGGCAGAAATTGTTGAAACTCGATAATGATCATAAACCATATTTTCCTGATGAGCCCAACATTCCCATAGCGCGAAAACTAGTGCCCTGGCAATATGAAAAGGGCTGGCTGGAATACAGCCATCGCCATTTCACAGGCAGATTCATTGCCGATACAATGATCCTGCTTAAACGCGGAGTCGGCGAGCGAAACTACCAGGTGGTGGAGAGAATGGCTTTGCAGAATTTGCCAGTGGAAACAAGGCAGGGAGTGCTTTTTGGATAAAGGACCTGAAGGAAATGACTCTTGGGAAAGCACTTTCAATATTGGTTTAAAAGTTTGAGGGAGGGTAGAAGTTAAAGTGTTTTAGGGATGGCTGGATAGAGGTTTGAGGTTTGGAGTTTGAAGTTTGCTGGACTCTAGAAAAAAGGACATACTCGCAACTCTTAACTTCTACCCTTAAACCCTTAAACTCTTAAACTCTTAAACCTTTAAACCTTTAAACCTCAAACCTCAAACCTCAAACCTCAAACCTCAAAACTCCAAACCCTTAACCTCTTAAACCTTTAAACCAAAAATGACCGAGGAAGCAGGAACCCCCAACTACCTCCGGGGCCGTGGTGCGCAGTTTAATACTAAAAACAGATTTCTGAAAGATGAAAGAGTAAGAGAACATGTGGAAGGAATTGATGACTGGACCGATGAAGACAATCCAACACAATACATAGAGCAGGAAGCAAGGACGATCGTGAACAAGGTCGAGAGCCCGGATCTCGACATGGCATACAGCATGAATCCCTATGCCGGATGTGAACACGGCTGCATTTATTGCTATGCAAGGAATGTGCATGAATACTGGGGATACAGTGCAGGACTTGACTTCGAACAAAAGATAATTGTGAAGAGGAATGCGCCGCAGCTCTTACGCAAGCAACTGATGCATCCAAAATGGGAATGCAGACCGATCATGCTAAGTGGGAATACAGATTGTTATCAGCCCGCAGAACAGAAGTATCGTCTCACACGGAAACTGCTTGAAGTTTGCAACGAGTTCAACCAGCCGGTTGGAATTCTAACCAAGAATTCCTGGATCGTGAAGGACAAAGACATCTTGCAAAAAATGGCGGCAAAGAAACTTGTCTCGGCAATGGTTTCTGTTACATCATTTGATGAAGACCTGCGCAGAGTGATGGAACCGAGGACAACTACAGCAAAGCAACGCCTTCGTGTAATCTCCGAACTGAGTTCTGCAGGCATTCCAACGGGCGTGATGCTAGGCCCGATGATTCCGGGATTGAACGATCACGAAATGCAACGGATACTGAAGAAAGCTTCTGAGGCAGGCGCATCGTTCACCGCATATACCTTC
>CBINHQ010000525.1:0-2050 GCA_966250475.1 uncultured Chitinophagaceae bacterium | reverse complement strand
GCTTGCGTTGAACTGTTCACTGAGAAAAAGGGTATCGCTTTCTGCCGGCATCACATCTTCCAATATTTTCCTTCGTTCCGAAAGTGGCAGATCCACGAGTGAATAACCATTCAACCAAAGAATGTCGAAGATGTAAAACCGAAGGTGTCCGTCATCCTCGCTTCGCCATTGCTGCAAATTGCTGAAGTCGGATATGCCTTCTTCATTCGCGACGATGATCTCTCCATCCACTACGGCATTGATTTTCCAGTTCTTCAGCGCATCGTAAACGGGATAGAATTTCTCATTGAATGATTTATCATTTCTCGAACGAAGTTCCACCTTCCCTTTGTTAATGAATCCAATTGCGCGATAACCATCCCATTTCACCTCGTAAGTCCACCCTTCCTCATCAAACGGCTTATCGACCAACGTGGCAAGCATGGGAGAAAGCCTGGCGGGAAATTTCTCTCTCTTGCCTCCAGGTTTTGCAGGCCCTGAGGATTTCCTTCTTGTGGTGGATTTCTTACGAGTGGCAGATTTTTTCCCGGGCGATGTCTTCTTCGTCTCTGTCCCATTCGAACGGTTAGAATTCCAAACGCGGCTTTCTGCCTTCGCAACCTGCTCGATCGTTTTGCCGGATTGCACCGACTTGGTCTTCTTCGTAACATCCGTTGTGGAAGCATGCTTGTCGTTCAACTTCATCAGCAGCCATGCATTCTCAACACGCCCGCTCGCCTTCACCAGCGCGAATTCACCTTTGAGTTTCTTGCCATGGATGCGGAACTTCAGCCTTCCTTTGTGCAGTTGATGAAGGAGTGATTTCTCCATAGATCGTTTATCACGGCCCTTTGTTTCAACCGGCTCATAGTGTCCTTCATCCCACACGATCACTGTTCCGCCGCCGTATTGACCCTTTGGAATAATGCCTTCGAAATCGCGATAATCGTAAGGATGATCCTCCACCATCATCGCGAGTCGTTTGATAGAAGGATCGAGCGATGGTCCCTTCGGCACAGCCCAACTCTTCAGCACGCCTTCCATCTCCAGGCGAAAGTCGTAGTGCAGATGCGAAGCCGCGTGCTTCTGTATCACGAATCTCAATTCAGATGAGGATGCTTTTCCTCCCGTTGGCTCTGGAGTCTTTCGAAAACTTCTCTTCTTGCGATAAGCTGTCAGCGACATGAAAACTGTTTATATCATCATATAGAATACTGTGCCTGAATGAGGATTCCGGTGATTTGGATTGATCCTGAAAATTTTCTTGGGTCAAAAAAATAAAATCGGCATCTTTGCAGCCCGAAAAAACGGGAACGACTCCGTAGCTCAGTTGGTAGAGCTACTGACTCTTAATCAGTAGGTCCAGGGTTCGAGTCCCTGCGGGGTCACAGAGAAGGGTTGCAGAGATGCAACCTTTTTTAGTGAACAGGGAGCAGCCTGCCCTGACGAAGGTCAGGGGGAGCAGTGCGGAGTGATGCTAGCTTATTTGATTTACTATCATCTGTCCAAGAATTTCCACGACATCGCGGTCAACCAGCAGCGCCGAAGCATTCGTCTTCCATTGAAGATGGTGATCGGGAAAGATTTCGAAGGTCTTGAATCCCTCAGCGAGCGTAAATACATGCGCTACAAAACTGAATTCAGAGATTCTATAGCGATTGATCTCCTCTTCCGACAATGAATAATACGGCATCACAAAGGCAAGATGCCACTCGCCGTTCAATTCAAACTCACCACAGATCTTATAGTCGTACATACCTTGCATGTGGAAGGGGGTACGAATATTATACCAAAAGGAAGTTGACCGTGCACCGTTGACCGATGACCGTTAACCGTTGACAGTTGACAGTTGACCGTGCTTAATCATGAAATTGCCCTACGGTTAACGGTATACGGTCAACGGTTAACGGTATACGGTCAACGGTTAACGGTATACAGTCAACGGTTAACGGTCAACGGTCAACGATTCCTCACCTCTCATCTTTTAACATACATAACCCATTGATTTTCAATCCCATTTTTTTCTCTGAAAATTTAGATTTTCCCTTTCATACTAATCACTAATTTTGAC
>CBINHQ010000524.1:0-2054 GCA_966250475.1 uncultured Chitinophagaceae bacterium | reverse complement strand
GAGTCAGTCCTGACATGAGCGTAGCCGGCTGCACTCCCATGTCCGCAAAGAGATTCACCGTTGCCTGTTGCATTGCCGTGCTGGGTGAAGTGCTTCCGCGGTCATGAATATTATCGAGCCCCCATGACCACTGCACCGTTCCCGCTCCAAACACTAACGCGCCGCTGGGCGCACGATAAAGTGAAAGCTTGTGTGTCTTGCCATTTATCTGCGTGCTCGACATTGTGATTCTTCCAGATGGATAGTGCTCGAAGTATTGTTCAAAATTTGCTTCGTATCCTAATGTGCCACTGGGTAGGGTGACAGAGCCGCCGTCCGACTGAGATGCAACATTCGTGTTTCTCCAAAAGCGTAAGCGCTTGTATTCAGATGGAACTCGAATAGCAGCTGTTACCAGTTCCCAGCTTATTTGTCCAGTGAGTGCATTCTCCGGCTTTCCTGCATCGTACGCTCCACCTTCTCTCCATAAACCCGTCCATGCTGAAGTGGGATCGCATTTATTTCCGCAAACATTTTCCCCGAGAATTCCTTCCTTGTAGCAAACGAGCGTGCGGTGATTGTTTTCCCACCTCGTCTTCCAGTAAACTTCATTTCCGCTGAAGAATGCGAGGTGAACACCTGCATCTCTCGCGTTTTCGACTTTCGTACGCTCTGCAAGTGACCAGTACTCATCATGCCCCACAGAAAGCAATACTTTATGCTTTGATGGTGTGATCGGTGTCTGATCACGATCCATGTCCACATCCGTAGTGTATGTAATGTAGTATCCGTTTCTCTCGAGGAAACGAATCATTGGGTATTCGGCATTGAACAGCCAGTCCTCCATCGGACCACCGCCACCACCGCCATTACGCGTGAGGAAGGGGCGATTGTAGCTGACCTTTACCGCATGTCCGGAAGGATAATTCGTGGCGCCATTGTAAAGACTGTTGCCGCCATAATTATTATATGCCTGCCAGGTCGCGTCGGATGTCTTGAAGAGCATGTCCGAGTTCGCCGCGTCATCACGCACTATGAAGACTATGTGACTCGAGCCACCGCCGCTGCTCTTCGTGAGTTTAGCGATGTAGATTCCGGACACTGCCGTTGATGGAACATTCCATGAAGCCGATTCGCTCCAGTTGCTGCAATCAACGAGACCAGTTGAAGTGTTCGTAGATGGATTAGGTTGGCTTACTCCCTGGAATGAACCAAGATTTGTAATGAGTCTTGCACCGTTTCCCTGGTAGTACCCTAAACGATAGATGCGAATTGTGTAAGAACCTCCGCCGTCGACATCAATCTTAAAGCGGATCGTTCCTCCTTTGTTCACACTGATATCAGTTGCGAATCCCTGGATAGAAAGATCTCCTGCGCCGGAGATATCCCATTCTGATTTTGGATTACCCGGCAATGCATTCTCCGTTACGATGGGATTCTGTGAAAAACTATTGAAGCTTAAGCAAAGGAGTAGAGCGAACGCAAGGAAGAATTTCCCGCAGTTTAATTGTGCGTAAAGTTGTGGCATACCAGGCTTGGTTTACAATTAAGTCGTCGTCAGGGGGTGCTTAAGTTCTTAGTGGGATATTGTAAATCGGGGGCTACGTACAGAGTGGTGGTTTCGGAAGGAATTGTATCAGAAGGAAAAGTACGAAATCCCAACCAAAAAAATCAAAAGGGGGAAAAATTTGATAATTACCTGATTGGATTATAGGTCAGGGAAATGACAATCTTATTCCTGAGAGGTTTCTGTCGTACTCGTAGTTTTCCGATTTGCACAAATTCTTCACAGTATTGAGTGCATAGAAGTTGTGATCAGGACTGTTCAGAAGTTGTAAATTCATTGTGACTAAAACCCTGTTATGAGATTTCATTTACCTCTTGGTCTACTGCTGGTAGTCTTTGCAGTTTGTAATACAATTACTTCGTTTTCCCAATCGAATCCGGAGGTGCAGGAAGAAAATCTTATTGTCAATGCCGGGATAGAAATTAGGGAGAATGGAGTAAAACTAAGTGTGGTTGAATTCGGAGCGGATGCGAAGAGAGCCGGAATATTCAGGGTGCTGAAAGACACG
>CBINHQ010000523.1:0-2063 GCA_966250475.1 uncultured Chitinophagaceae bacterium | reverse complement strand
CAAGCTCAGGTTCAACAGGGCTGACACATACGGTATCCGGCTTGTCTGCTCTCGAAACTGTAACATTGATCGTGAAGTCCATCAATCCTTGTGGTGATGGTATTGCTGAACCGGTGAGCGCTTGTGCAAGCACTCCGGTGCAGGTGGAAGAGGCTTCGCTCGCGGTTTGTGAGGGTGCCGATGCCACATTCAATGTGCAGTCGCCGGTGACGGGTGTGACTTATACATGGTATAATTCCCTGACCGGAGGTTCGATTTTGGGTACCGGAACCAGCTATACGGCTGGCGCTGTAACCGGATCAGCTACCTATTACGTAGAGCAACAGCTTGGTACGTGCGTGGGCACTCCGAGAACACCCGTAGTAGTTTCCATACTTCCGCCTTTGAATCAAGCAGAAGTTTTCGTAGATTCGGTGGGCGTAAATGCCATCAAGTTCAGATGGAACCCGGTACCGGGTGCCAGTGCCTACGAAGTATCGATTGATGGAGGCATTACGTTCACAAATCCAAGCTCGGGGCCGACCGGATTAACCCACCTAATAACCGGATTGCAACCTGCGCAGGAAGTATCTCTTATCGTGAAAGCCATTGGTTCGATCGATTGCCAGGAGAGCGTATCTGCAGCAGCAACCGGACGCACACTAATTAACGATATCTACATTCCAAATACATTTACGCCTAACGGCGATGGATTGAATGATGTGTTCAGGGTATATGGAAATATCATCCAGGAAACAAACCTGATGGTATTCAACCAATGGGGTGAGAAGGTATTCCACAGCAGGGACCAGAACTATGGCTGGGATGGAACCTACAGAGGAAGACCTCAGGCATCCGGAGTGTATATCGTGGTGGCTCAGTTTATCCTTGCAGATGGATCGATGATCAAGAGAACCACATCGCTTAACTTAATTAGGTAATTGAATAATTTGAAAATTTGAAAATGAGTGGCGCAATAAATATCATGAAGAATGAAATGGCTTGCCCCATTTTCAAATTTTCAAATTTTCAAATTCTCTCATTGAAACTGATAGGCCTTAACCATAAAAGTCTTCCCTCTAAGACATGATCATGCTCAAACAATTCGTACAAAAGAAACTACCCTTATTTCTGCTCTTTTTCATGGGAGCGGTAATTTCCTACTCCCAGGTAACTTCCAATAAGGGAAGAGAATTCTGGGTTGGTTATGGCCACCACCAGTTCATGGAGACTGGTGTGAACAACATGAATATGCGGCTCTACCTCAGTACAGAGGGACAGGCTGCGACTGTAACGGTTACCATCGACAGTTCAGGCCTTACGTTTCTTCCGGTGAACACTCCTGGAGGTATCTGGAGCAAGACCTATAACATTCCTCCTTACACTGCGGTGCCGACTGACATCATTCCGAAGGGTACGGTTAATGTGCCTGCTGCTCCTGGTGATGTACCAAGTGACCCTTATTGGGATGCCAGGTTGAGAGACCTTCCACCTGAATCAGGTGGCGCGGGAGGTTCAGGAATTTTTCGTGGCAAGGGAATACACATCACCAGTAATGTGCCGATTACAGCCTATGCGCATATTTACGGAAGCACCTCTTCGGGTGCAACCATGCTTATACCAACCACTGCCTGGGGGTATGAATATGTATCCCTAAATAGTAACCAGAGCTATGCATCCAACTGTTACAGTTGGGCCTATGTGGTTGCATCAAAGGATAACACTGTTATCCAGATCACTCCTTCAGTGAAAACAAGAGGACAGAACAGGACAGGACTTTTGCCAGGAGTTACCTCAACCGTAACCCTCATGAAAGGACAGATCTACCAATTGATCGGTGCCAATGATGGATCGGATGCCTTTGGAAATGGGGGAACAAGTTCAACAGGACTCAACCTTTCGGGAACCCGTATAAAGTCTATTGCCGGACCTGGTGGTGAATGTTATCCTATTGCCGTATTTGCCGGAAGTAGTAGAACAAGTAATCCCGCATCATGTGGCTCTGGAGGTGGAGATAACGATAACCAACAACTCTTTCCAATGCATTCATGGGGAAAGAGGTATATTATTGCACCTTTTTCTCC
>CBINHQ010000522.1:0-2076 GCA_966250475.1 uncultured Chitinophagaceae bacterium | reverse complement strand
TCCACCGCCACCTTCGCATACTTATTCCTGTACTCAACCGGCGTGAGCCCGGTGACTTTCCTGAACACATCCCTGAACGCCTTTGTGTCCGTATAGCCAACATCGAACATTACTTCCGAAACGTTCTTCCTTGAGGCTTCGAAGAATCGCTTTGCTGCCTCAACTCTTACTCTTTGAATGTATTCGTAAGGTGTGTTGTTAGTGGCCTGGGTGAACCTGCGTTGAAATGTACGGCCTCCGGTGTTAGCAATCGATGCAAGGTCATCAATCGTTATTTTTTCAGTGTAATTCTTCTCGATGTATTCCTGCACTTTCCTGATCTCCGCATCTGAATGATTCTTCTGCCCTTTGAAAACTGTAAAGACCGCCTGACTGTTTCGATCGATATCGAGTGCGAAGTTCTTCGAAATCGCGATAGCCGTTTCGCGATCTGTGTATTTTTCTACCAGGTAGAGTATGAGATTCCAGAGGCTGCCTGCACCACCACTACTGTAAATGTTTTCGACTTCGGTGATGATCGCGCCGTCCCTGACTTCAGTCTTGGGATAACGATCCTTGAACTCCTGCAAGTATGCCCAGTGTGTGGAGCATTTCTTTCCATTCAGCAAACCTGTCTCGGCAAGGAGGAATGCGCCGATGCATAGACTTGCGACACTGCTGCCCGCACGATAGAGTCGCTGAATGTGAGGTATCGCCTCTGCATTAACCCTCATGCCTTCGGCGAGGTCGCCGTAAACCGGAGGAATAATCAGTAAGTCTGTCTTATCAACATCCTTCAACAACCTGTTCATCTTGATGGTGTATTCACCATCGTTGGCGGAAACGTATTCAGTCAGTCCAACATACTCTACCTCGAACCGTGGCTCCTTCCCCGCACTCACGAGGAAATCATTCGCAGTCTTGAACGTGCGATAAGGTGGAGTTACGGCCTCTATCACGCCTCTTTCGGGGGCAAAAACTGTGACCAGCATAGTCATGCAAATTTTGGGTAGTGAAGATAATATTTACTGGCATTTTTACCCCCCAAACTTGTCGCAGGAGTACAACAGCAAAGCAAGAATGGCTGCCCATCTTTGTGTCATCAGAAAAAATTAAAAACTTTTAATCATGTCAAAGAAAATCTTCATCAACCTTCCCGTAAAGGATCTCAAGAAATCAATGGAATTCTATACCGCCATCGGATTCAAAAACAATCCCACGTTCACCGACGAAACCGCGGCATGTATGGTATTGACGGATGATATCTATGTGATGCTTCTCACCCATCCGAAGTTTGCAGACTTCACCTCCAAGAAAATCATCGATCCTAAGACCAACATCGGAGTCATCAATTCAATTAGTCTCGATACGCCTGAAGAAATGAATACGATGGCTGACGCAGCGCTCAAGTCCGGAGGAACTGAGGCGAGTCCCGCGAAGGATTATGGGTTCATGCAGCAGCGCAGTTTTTATGATGTGGATGGGAATCATTGGGAGGTGATTTATATGGATATGGCGAAGTTTCCGGGGTAGGTTTTGAGTGGGGTGGGTTGAAAGGCGGCTACGCCGCAATTTTTCTCACCGCTGAGACACGGAGGCGCGGGAGAAGATTGCGCTATGCGCAATGAGGTTTTACCGCGGAGGGCGCAGAGGCGCGGGGGAAGATTGGGCTGCGCCGCAATGGGTTTACAGCGGAGGGCGCGGAGGGAGGATTGCGATACGCCGCAATGGTTTTACCGCGGAGGGCGCAGAGGACGCGGAGGGAGAATTTCAAGCCCTCGTGCACAAAATCCGTGTTCATCCGTTAAATCCGTATAATCCGTGTCCAAAAAATAATCCCGTGGCTCCATCATGATCGATCATAACAAATCATAAGCAATCATAACAAATCCATGTCCAATGGTCCAGCACCCACAGCGAATTTTTGGAAGAATTTTTTTGGCCTGGCCACTTCCTCTGCGTACTCCGCGGTAAAACCTCATTGCGGCGTAGCCGCAATTCGAAAACAGGAACATGACTAAACACTTCGCAGTATTTCTGAGCTTCAACGGCAACTGCGCACAAGCATTCACCTACTACCAGCAATGCTTCGGCGGC
>CBINHQ010000521.1:0-2077 GCA_966250475.1 uncultured Chitinophagaceae bacterium | reverse complement strand
GCAGAATGATATTATCGAATAACACACACATTTCTCTCTCTGCTTCATCTGATGCAGTTCTCCACGCAATGGGATTGCCAGGTGAAACTGACGTGATAGTTGAAGCCGGATCTGTCTTGAGACTCGGCGAGGGCGCTCCCATCAGCATAATGTTGGGTGCAGAAGCCACGGCGCAGATCGCAGGCAGAATTGAACTCGAGGGAGAACCACACCGTCTTGTTGCGAGCGATCCGGGATCGGTTGTATTCGAAAATGGATCGATGCTCGACCTTCGCACAGGATTCTCGGGCGGAGTGTTTGGCTCATCGCCCAGCAGTGCAGTTTCATTCGAAAGCGGAGCCACTCTCCAGCAGTCTGCAGGCGCTTCGCCATTCGGATCTTCGAATGCTGTGGTCTTTCACGATGGAAGTCTCTTCCGATACATGGGCACGGGTTCACCTTCATTCAATGGACGCACGTACGCGAATGTTGAATTTGCCTTGCCGCACCAGAATCCAATTACTATCACCGGATCAAATGCTGTAACGATTCATCACCTCACGATAAGTTCGGGCAATGTCAATTTCAACATGACGGGGCAAGGTCATTCAATAACCGGAGATGTGAAGATTCTCCCTGGAACTTCGTTGAACTTTTTACCTGCAAATCCATGTGAGTTGACGATGAATGGTACATCAATGCAAACACTTTCAAACCTTGGAGGCTTGACCAGCAATTCCAATTTTCAATTGAACCTCGACAATTCCTCGAGCTTAGATATTGACGGAGTCGTGAGTTTGAATAATGCCTCCCTTAATCTTATCAATGGACACGTAGTTGTTGGCAACGACTGGCTCATCTTAAATTCCGTTGCAGGCGGCGATGAGACAAAGCATATCAAGACGACAGGTGTTGGATCGGTCACGCTTACTGCGATCGGACAGGCTGCCACTCTTTTCCCGGTTGGAAATTCCGGTTACAATCCTGTCACTATTGCAAATGGCTCGGGTCTTGACTGGAGCGTGAGAGTGATCGATGATCTCATTGTGAATGATCCTGCATTTTCCGCGAATGCGAACCGTGCTGTTCACAGAACCTGGGAGATTCTTCCTGCACAGGATGTGCCGGGACTGAGCGTTGAGATTTCTCTTCAGTACAACGACGTTACCGACGTAGGCAATCTCTTCGATCCGAACTCGGATGTACAGGGATGGCGCAAGGTTGGTACGCATTGGGTGGCGGCAGGAGGAGCATCAACTCCGCAAGGAGTGCCGGGTGAAGACAGGGTAGTAACCATCACTGACCTGAATGCCTTCTCAGCTTTTGCAATCGCGAATGTGGATGCGCCGCTGCCGGTTCAACTCGTCAATGTGAAGGCAATCACAGAGGGAAATGCGGTGAAAATCTCATGGGATAACCTTACCGAGTTTGATATCCTCGACTATTCAATCGAACGATCTACCGAAGGATATGGCTTTGCCTCAATTGGCAGCATTGCATCACAATTCAATACTGGAGAAAGCGCATCGTATAGTTTTATCGACAGCAATCCATTGCCCGGAAAGAATTTCTACCGTATCAGGACAATGGAGAGATCGGGAACCGAAAATCACAGTGCTATCGTACTAGCGGAAATAGAAAGGAATAGGGATGATATCCTGATTTATCCCAATCCAATTCATCCAGGTGAAACCTTGAAGATCGCATGGTTACCCGCAGGAGAATATCAAATCGTTCTGTACGATCAAATGGGAAGAATTATCCTAAGGAAAAAAATATTAAAGACAGGCATTGGAAGCATCGAATTGAGAATTCCAATACTTCCTGCTGGCGCATACATCCTCGAAGTTAGAGGAAGGGAAAGAAATTATACCAAGAGAATAATACTGCGAAACTAAGATAGTGCGGAGTGAACAGTAAACAGTGAATAGTGCAGTGCGCGGGGGGCCGCCCTGATGGAGGGCAGGCAGTTCCCTGTTAATTCCGACTCACACTTGTCCTACAATCAACCCTACCCCCAGTGCTCCTCCCGCTGCCACCATCCCAATCGCCCCTTGCTGCAACGCACCCTTCCATGGATTCCGGTCAGTCAGCCAGA
>CBINHQ010000520.1:0-2081 GCA_966250475.1 uncultured Chitinophagaceae bacterium | reverse complement strand
TCGCCGTACCAACATCGCATTGTGGCGACAAACGGTAAGATCCATGATGAGTTGGTGGAAGTAATTCATAACAGGAAGCAGTTGTAAAAACTTTGGTTCTTTAATTGATTAACATGAGCAATGAACGCACTGAAATATCATCGCTGGGTGAATTTGGCCTCATCGATCATCTCACACGCAACATCGAATTGCAAAATGCTTCCTCGCTCGTTGGAGTGGGTGACGATGCTGCGGTGATTGACCAGTTTGGTAAGCAAACCGTCATCACTACCGATCTGCTGGTGGAAGGCGTTCACTTCGACCTGATGTACACTCCGCTCAAGCACCTTGGGTACAAGAGCGTGATTGTAAACCTCAGCGACGTGTATGCCATGAATGCAACTCCTACGCAAGTGGTGATCTCCATTGCAATCAGCAACCGTTTCAGCGTAGAGGCGCTTGACGAATTCTACGAAGGCGTTTACGCTGCTTGCGAACGATACGGAGTCGACCTCGTTGGTGGAGACACTACATCCTCGCAGAAAGGCTTCGTCATTTCCGTTACGGCAATCGGAGAAGTTGCGCCCGACAAGTACGCGCTTCGCAGCACGGCGTCCAAAGGCGATCTTATCTGTGTTAGTGGTGATCTTGGAGCGGCATACGTCGGTCTGCTGTTTCTCGAAAGAGAAAAGAAGATCTACCTCGAGAGTCCCGCCGTTCAGCCCGACCTGGAGGGAGAATCTTATGTAATCGGCAGGTTGCTGAAACCTGAAGCAAGAAAAGACATCGTGGAATTTCTTGCGGAAAAACAGATTCAACCTACCTCAATGATCGACGTGAGCGATGGCCTCAGCTCCGATCTTCTTCACATCTGCAAGCAAAGCAACCTCGGCTGTGTGATCTACGAAGAAAAGCTGCCCATCTCGGAAGAAATGCGCAAGGCCGCATTCAAATTCGAACTCGATCCGACTGCCTGCGCGTTGAGCGGGGGCGAGGATTACGAATTACTCTTTACCATTCCTCAATCTGAACATGAAAAATTGGTACTAAATGAGGAAATTAGCGTTGTTGGGTACATGACTGATCCGACTGAGGGTTCGCACATCATCACGAAAGGAGGAAGCAAGCATGCGATCACCGCTCAAGGCTGGAATCATCTAAAATAAAATCCCACTGCTTATCCCACGGAAAATTTTTAATTCGACTATGAGGAAATTGCTGTTCTTCTTCGCATGTGCGGCTCTTACCGGATGTGGTGCAGGCAAATCGGCTTTTTCCCCAGCTAAGAAATATTCCGTCGATCAGCTAAAGAAGGATTACTCCATCTATCGCAATGTGCTGGAAGAGGCACACCCCGGTCTCTACTGGTACACCAGCAAGGACAGCATGGATTATTATTTCAATTGGGGCGAAGCGCAACTTACTGACTCAATGACCGAACCTTCATTCCGAAAGGTTCTAGCTTATGTTACCGCCAAAATAAATTGCGGCCACACTTCCGTCAGGCCATCTAAGAAATGGTCGAAGTACCAGGACACTTCCGCAATCTGGCGTGTGTTTCCTCTCAGTTTCAAACTATGGCCCGACACTGCTGTGGTGACTGGAAATTTGAACAGAAATGATTCCATCCTAACCCGCGGTACCGTCATTACCAAACTCAATGGAGTGCCCATGACGCAACTGGTGGACACCATGTTCAAATACGTTCCCACCGATGGCTACAACACCACGCACAAATACCAGACGTTAAGCAACCGTGGTTATTTCGGTTCACTCTATTCTTCGCTTTTTGGATATCGCTTTAGATATCTCATCAATTATATCGACACTCTTGGTGTCGAACGCTCACTACTCATTCCCATTTACTATCCCGGTCTCGACACCATGCGCCGCACTGCGATACGACCTGAGCGAAGTCTTCCAAAACCTTCGCGCCGCGAACGCAAGATGCGGCAACTGAATTCCGTCAGGGTGCTAAAGATCGATACGGCAACGAATGTGGCATACATGGATCTCGGCTCTTTCGGTCGCGGTTACAGGCTGAAGGGTTTCTTCAGACGCTCGTTCCGTGCGTTGAAGAAAAACAATATCTCGCATCTCAT
>CBINHQ010000519.1:0-2082 GCA_966250475.1 uncultured Chitinophagaceae bacterium | reverse complement strand
CGCTGTTGCCCGGTACAGGCGGGATGCTGTCACCAGTATTATCTCCGTCTCCCGAAGAGTTGCAGCTTATGATAAACACGGAAAGGATGAGAGGGAAGAAAAGATTTCGATTCATAGTCATGGAATTAATTTATTCTTTAAACAGGGGCAAAGGCCAGGCCAATTGAAATACGAAAGATCAAAATACAATATCTTAGCCAGACCATCGAAATTAACTTTTATGAATTACAAAGCACTTCCAATATTTGCCGCGATAACGTTGCTTGCAGCCTGCACTTCTAATGAGCGCTCGAAGGAACCGGAGATGAATCGCCTAACTCATTTCGTAAATGTCTACGACAGCGCACTCCTGAAACGCGATACCGGAACTCTTGGAAGAATGCTGGCAGAAGATTTCATCTCCACCAATACCGAAGGCAGAGTGCTGAACAAGTCACAGACCTTAGGCAGCATCGCCACAACGGAAATGCAACTCAACGAAGGAAAGAGCAGTGATGTAAAGGTTACCGTATTCGATAATGCGGCTGTGGTAACAGGAACTTTTCGTGGTTCAGGTACATACAGGGGAAACCCGGTGGACATCAATGAGCGCTATTCCACATTTTGGATAAAGAAGGATACTTCATGGCAGATCGTGGCCGAGCATCTTTCAGTTATCAAGTAACCAGATCAATAAGTATAGACCACATATCCCCATGGCTGGATTTTCCATTCCCTTCCGTCGAGCGGCTCTTCCATTGCCATGAATACATTGTAAGGGCGACCATGAAGTTGGGTGTCAGTTACGGTTATCGTCTGTTCATTGGGTGAAAGGTTGAGGATCACAAACACTTTCTTGTCTTTCGCCTCACGCACGTAAGCATACAACGAATTATCATCGCCTACATCAATCCTGCGAAACGATGCATTGGCAGCGAGAGCTGGATTATCCTTACGCAATTTCAAAAGCGTGGTGTAGAACTTTTCCCTTTCCAATTTGTCGAAGAGCATCGTGTCCTTGTAGAAGAAACTGATGCTGTCCGGAGTTGGTTCTTCCTGATTGCTGTAGATAATCGGCACACTGCGACCAAGTGTCTGCGTGAGCACGGCGAAAGGCGCATGAACAGGCCCAGGCATTGTTGCATAGTCAGCGCGATTCCAACTGTTCTCATCATGGTTACTCGTGAAGTAAACCTTGATTGCATTGGAGGGATATGTGCTATCAACCTGCGCGAGCGCACTATCGAGATCCTTTGCTACACGATCACCTGTGGCAACCTTCTTCATCATATGAAACATGTGCCAGGGATAGGTAGCATCGAAGCCAACGGTGTGCACACTCGGCTTGTCAGTTTCTGCAAGCATGAAGATGTCGGGCTTTGCCTTCTTAAGTTCTGCAATGCATTTCTTCCAGAAAGTGTCGGGCACCTCGCCGGCAACATCGCAACGAAAACCATCCACACCCGTTTCTGTAACCCAGTATTTCATGCTGGCGATCATGCTGTCGGCCATTGTTTGATTTGAATAATCGAGTTTGCGCACATCTTCCCATCCAAACGGAACGATCACATTGCCCGCACTGTCCTTCGCATAAAAATCGGGATGCTGGGTAAGCCAGTAGTGATCCGCACCGGTGTGGTTGGGCACCCAGTCGATGATCACCTTCATTCCCTTCGAGTGCGCATCCTTCACGAGTTGCTTCCAATCATCGATGTTGCCGAATTCAGGGTTGATCGCCCTGTAATTCGCTACCGCGTAATAGCTGCCAAGAACTCCTTTTCTGTCCTTCACGCTGATTGGATGAATGGGCATGAACCAGAGCGTCTGCACTCCCATCTTCTGTAGTCTTGGAAGATGTTCGGCAAAAGCTGTGAAGGTTCCTTCGGGAGTGTACTGCCGCACATTCACCTCGTAAATATTGCCCTGCATGATCCATGCGGGATGTCCATCAACCAGGTTCACATTATGTGAACTTGCAGTTTTTTCCTCCTCTTTGGGCATGAGCTTGCAGGAGACGAAGAATAGCAGAGAGAGAAGCAGTAGTCTGGCCATGGGAAATGGTTTGGTCAAAGATAGTGGAGGAGAGGAAAAAGCCAATGGAGA
>CBINHQ010000518.1:0-2084 GCA_966250475.1 uncultured Chitinophagaceae bacterium | reverse complement strand
GGCCAATTAATTAATTAACTAATTAGCTAATTAATTAATTGGCCGATGCGTTGGTTAGAATATTATTGGACAATGAGTTTGCTGGTTCCGGCGAGTTCTCCGTCTGCTTCGAGCTTGCAGATGTAGACTCCCTTCTGCATCAGCGACGCATCGAACTGCACGGTATGTGAACCGGTTTGCTTCGAACCATTATCCAACACCTGCACGAGGCGGCCGTTGAGATCGTAGAGACTCAGGGTTACCTGCATGCTTCTTGGCAATACATACTGTATCGTGGCCTGGCCCTTCACTGGGTTGGGGAAGCCCTGATAGAGTATCGCCTGATTGCCGCGCTTAACGTTCGCAGTGACAACGGGTGAGAGCTTGGTTCTTCCATCGCGGTCAACCTGGTTGAGACGATAGAAATACATTCCGGGTTCGAGGTTACGGTCGGTGTAAGCATAGCTCTTCTTGCTGTTGCTTTCACCTGCGCCATCCACGAAGCCAAGCACCTCGAAGTTCGTACCATCGATGCTGCGCTGCACTTCGAAACCGAGATTATTCTGCTCGAGTGAAGTAACCCAGCTGAGGTTCACATCATAATTCTTATCCACGGCCTTGAATTCGGAGAGGCTGACGGGGAGTAAGAAGGTTGAGGTGTAGACTACGTCAATAAAGTAATTTGAGGAGCGATAGGAACCAGGTAAATCACCATTAGTTCCTGTGTTAGTTCCCCCCGGATAGTCATCCGGATCATCTGTATAAAGGTAGGTGCCATTACCCAGGGTTGAGTTTGGATCGGGGTCATCATTAAAGAAGGGTACTCCTGGATCATCATTATCTCCCATCAATACAATGAAGGGTCCGATAATCGTATTTTCATCTCCATCCCATGATAATCCGGGATCTTCCTGTTCATTTGCGGCAGCGTATACACCAATATCATGGTAAATTGTAAGTGTATAAAGCTCTCCAGGTACAACGGGAACTGGAGCAGCAAGAATTTGTTCTTGCCATCCTTCCGCAGTTTCACCAACGAAAGTTTCCTGCGCTAGAATTGTATTAGTCGAGCTGTCGGCATTTCTAACCCATAGCGTGCCCCTATGCAAACCAGTATTGGCATTTCCTTTGAAGAATCGAAAAGCACTGATCGTGCCTGCTTGTACTACCCTGAATTTTACACTCACAACGAGGCCAGTTGTGCCGAGGGGGTCGAAGTTATTCGCCCTGGCATCTGCTGGAAGAAAGGGGTCTACATTGTTAAACATCGAAAAAGTTTGTGCAGAAACCATGGTACCACAGACCATGAGGGCTCCCAGTAGCAGTGACTTGAGTGCATGGGAATGCTTGAGAACAGAGTAGAGTTTTGTTTTCATAAACCTGTGTTTAGTTAAGTAATAACAGAAGGATGATGGTAATTCTGAGGAGACCGGAAGTCCACTACGGTGGTGGCATGTGTGGTGGTGGTGGAGGACCGAATGGATGATAAAGATAATTTTATTTTAATCTAATAGATATAAATCAAAGAAATTTTTTTTCCGTAAAAAATAATTGGTTACTTGATTAATTGATTAATTGGTTAATTAGTTAATTAGCTAATGAGGCAAGACGTCCAGGGTCCCAACATCTGAAGGCTCTATAATTAGCTAATTAACTAATTGATTCATTGGTCAATTTCTCCGCATTCTGCGCTACAGCGGTTTGACCCGCCCATTTTCAAATTACCTCATTTTCAAATTACCTCATTTTCAAATTTTCAAATTATCTCATTTTCAAATTTCCTCCGCGTTCTCCGCGCCCTCCGCGGTAAGTCACGCGGCGTAGCCGCCAAATATTTACTGCGGTGGCTCAGGGGCGTAGCCCCGTTCGTTAATTAAGAAAGTAACCCAACCCCAAACCGAAGACCCTATGCTTAATCGAAGGCCCCTCATCCGCATTATTCAGATTCGTCATTCCATGCGAATACGTCCCGAAGACTTGGAATCCTCCCTTCGATTCATACCCCAATTGCAATAAAAAATTAGCCGCATAGCGACCGTAATCCCCGAAGGAATACTTCATATTCCGACTCGTTTCACCACCGTTTTCGTGGAAGCGTTCCGTTC
>CBINHQ010000517.1:0-2088 GCA_966250475.1 uncultured Chitinophagaceae bacterium | reverse complement strand
GTGAAAGTGACCACTGCCCTGATGTCCTTCATCTTCTTTTCATCCAGTCCGGCCATGATTTCTTCCGTGGCCAGGATGATATCTGGAATCCGGTTGCGGTGCAGCCAGTCCATAGCTGCGCCGATGGTTTCGCTGATGCCAACAATCCGAATGCTTTCGTCAACCTCGAAAAGCAACTCCTTTAGTTTCTGCGCCTGCATGACCTCATGCCCGATCACGAATACTTCCATAGCAACTCCACTTATGTGGCTCAAATATGCGAAGAACGATTGAGCGCAAAATTCGAAAGAGTATGAATTGCGGGAAATCCTGCTTCAATTAGCTAATTAGCTAATTAACTAATTGACTAATTAACCCATTCTCCCCAGTCAATCTTCACCTCAATATCAGGATGAATGCTCTTCATCACGGGGCAAGTATCGCCTGTGAGTTTAAGGATTGTCTTTGTACGGTCGTCCACATCATGCAACGCAGGAGGAATATGTACTGTCAACTCGATGCCTCCAACGCGGCGGGGATCCGACTTCATGATCTTCAATACATCGATGCGCATGTCATCGAGGTCGAAGCCCATCGATCTTGCTTTGATGCCCATGACGGTGAGCATGCAGGTGGCAAGACTTGTTGCCATGAGGTCGGTGGGAGAGAAACGTTCGCCCTTGCCGTGGTTGTCGGTCGGAGCATCTGTTTCGAATGAAGAATTGCTTTTAACATGGGTGCAGGTGGTTCTCAGGCTGCCATTGTAAACTACAGTGGATGTCATTCCAATTTTTGCCCTAAATTTACGTTATAAGCAGGTGCAGAAGGAAGAAAGAAATTTTGATGTTGAAACAGCCTTTTCTTCTTTTTCCCCGTTTAACATATAACTTAATTCAAATAACAGTTTGTGAAGTACAAAAGCCTGGTGATAATTGCGCTGTTCCTGGGATTCACTGTCCAGGCACAGGATACAACCTCTACGCGAGCGATGACGAGGAAAGAGAAGAAAGAAGCAAAGCGTCAGAAGGTCGCGGAGCTGATGCGCCAGGCAGAGGAAGGTGTGCTGGTATTTTCCAAGCATAGCATCTTCGGCGTGCAATTGCGTACGAATGGCTATGGCCTCTTCTACGAACTTGGAAAGATGAAGACTAATCGCAAGGCAAACATCTATCGCATCGACTTCACCGAGGTAAAAGAAAATAAGGAAGAAAAGCTTTCAGGAAATTCCTTCTTCGGCAATGCTTTCATTTATGGCAAGATCAATTACTTCTACCCGGTAACGATTGGATTTGGCCAGCAATATATCCTCGGACAAAAGGGTAACAAGAATGGAGTAGCCGTTTCAGGACTTTACAACGCGGGCATTGCTATCGGACTCTTGCGTCCTTACTATGTTACTGCAACAGATCCTCTGACCGGCGAGAACAAAGACATCAAATACACTCCTGAAGACAGCGCGTTGTTTCTCGGCCCAACGATTAACGGCGGCGCTGGATTCGGCAAGGGTTGGAGCGAGATAAAGGTCAAGCCCGGCGCCTACGCCAAGATTGGTCTCCGCTTCGATTATGGCCGCTTCAATGAATCGGTAAACGCGCTCGAGATCGGTATGAGCGTGGATGCCTACGCCTCTACCATCCCCATTATGTTCGGCATGAAAGAACGCCGTTTCTTCTTCCAGGGTTACGTGGCAATTGAGTTTGGGAAGCGGAAATAGCCCCATTGGCTAATTGGTTAATTTGCCAATTAGTTAATTGGTTAATTTTGCAGAATGACCGAACTCCCTATTTCAAATTGTGCGACGGAGAAGCCCAGGATAAAGAAGCCCGACTGGCTCAGGGTAAAACTCCCGATTGGTGAAAGCTACAAGCACGTACGCCAGCTCGTCGACGATCATAAACTCCATACCATTTGCGAAAGCGGTAATTGTCCTAACATGGGTGAATGTTGGGGCGCCGGCACGGCAACATTCATGATACTTGGAAACACCTGCACGAGATCATGCGGTTTCTGCGCTGTAGCCACTGGAAGACCCGATCCCATTGATTGGGATGAACCGCAACGTGTGGCAGAAGCAATCTACCTGATGAAGGTGAAGCACGCCGTGATTAC
>CBINHQ010000516.1:0-2089 GCA_966250475.1 uncultured Chitinophagaceae bacterium | reverse complement strand
AAATGTTACCCTTCGCAACAACAGTCCGCAGATCTTCGTGGATGGTCGCCCTACCAACCTTACGCTCGAACAAATTCCCGCAGATGCCATTCAGAGTGTGGAGCTGATCACAAACCCTTCTGCGAAGTTTGATGCTTCCGGAGGAACTTCTGGTATCCTCAATATTGTATTGAAAAAGGAAAAGAAGGTTGGTTACAATGGAAGCATTCGCGCAAATATAGATTCGCGTGCAAGAGTAGGCCTCGGAGGAGACATCAACCTTAGAACGGACAAGTTCAACGTATTCGGCAATGGCATGTTCAATCAACGTAAGTCAATCAGCACAGGCACCACAAAAAGGTTGAACCTGTTCGATGATCCCGAGACTTACATTCTTCAGAAGGATCGCTCAGTACACCTCGGACAGTTTGCATTCGGCAGATTTGGCGTGGATTATTTCATGAGCAACAGAAATACGCTTTCACTCAGTTTGAACGCTGTGAGGGGACAATGGAAGCCTTCAACTGAAAGCGATATCATGATCGATACGCTCGGTGCACCTGTTACCTCATCATTCTACGAAAGAAATTCAGACAGCAAGGGAGAGTTTCGCAACCTTGGTTCGATGCTCAGCTTCAAGCACAACTTCCCTAAACCAGGAAGGGAACTCACTGCTGACATCACTTACAACCGCAGCAGAAACGAAAACAACAGCAACATTCTCACCGATACTTTCAGTGTGCCGACTTACACAAAGATTGGTACATTCAACCAATTGCAGCAGGTTAATGGAAAGAACAGTAACCTCATTCTGCAGACTGATTACGTGAGCCCGATCGATGATAAGTCGAAGTTTGAAGTAGGTGCACGTGCGCAGATCCGTTCAACCAACAGCACCAGCGCTTTCTTTTATGCAGATAATGGCGACTGGATTCTTCAGCCAACTTCACAAACCAACTACGAGAGCCGCGATAAGGTTTATGCGGCCTACGCGACATATTCAACTAAGTGGAAGACATTCGGAATGCAGCTTGGCCTTCGTGCAGAGAGTTCCGATTACGAAGGCAAGCTTCTGAAGACTGGTGAAATTTTTGAGATCAAATTTCCAGTCAGTTTGTTCCCAAGCATCTTCCTTTCGAAGGAACTTGGCGAAACGCAGAGCATGCAGCTCAATTACAGCAGGAGGATCAATCGCCCTAATTTCTGGCAGCTCACGCCGATCACCGACTCATCGGATAAGTTGAATCCAAACAAGGGTAACCCGGGGTTGAAGCCTGAGTTCACCAACTCATTCGAACTTTCTTACGAGAAGACATTTAAGAACAGAGGCAATTTCCTTGCTTCGGTTTATTACAAGCATACAACGGATCTCATCACGCGATTCCAGGAAAGAAGTACAGGTGCAGGTGGTGAAACAATCGCGATGAACACATTCATTAATGCTAACTCGAGTTATGTTACGGGTCTCGAACTCACCATGAGAACTCCGGTTACAAAGTGGTGGGAATTCACTCCGAACTTCAACCTCTACACTTCTGATGTTGAGATTGACGTACCGGGTGAACCCGATCCTGAGAGTCTTACCAGCTACTTCATCAAGATCAACAATACATTCAAGCTCCCGAAGAACATCTCCATTCAGCTTTCGGGCGACTATCAGTCGAAGACTGTGTTGCCTCCGGGCGGAAGCGGCGGTGGTCGTGGTGGTGGCGGCATGTTCGGCGGACCTGCATCTTCATCGCAGGGATTTGTGCGCCCGAATTATGGTGTAGACATCGCGGTGCGTTACGAGTTCCTCAAGAACAGGGCAGCATCCGTTTCGGTTAACATGAATGATATTTTCAGAACCCGCAGGTACGACATTCACTCGGAATCTTCCTTCATTATTCAGGATGCGATTCGTCGCCGCGATGCGCAGATAGTACGCATCAACTTCAGCTGGCGCTTTGGAAAATTCGACCCGAACCTCTTCAAGCGTAAGAGTACGAGGGGCGATCAGGGCGCTGGAATGGAAGGCATGAATATGGGGCAGTAAACGTTCAACAACGTTATCTTTGCCCGCAATGAATTCATTGCGATTCGGGATAATTGGTTGCGGGAAGATCGCACC
>CBINHQ010000515.1:0-2096 GCA_966250475.1 uncultured Chitinophagaceae bacterium | reverse complement strand
AAGAAAAGGAGCCCACAGATCGTCCATCTGTAGCTCCCAATTGCTTTTCGCATGTTTGGTTATTTTTTGATGGCTTGAATAATTGCAATCGCTTCGCTTGCGCGCCGCGAGATAGTAGCATAATCTCTTGCATCCAGCAACTGTCTGCTGATGAGTTTGCTTCCCATTCCTACTGCCACAACTCCCGCATCGAACCACGCCTGTATACTTTCCTTCGTCAATTCCACACCTCCCGTTGGCATGAAATACATTCCTGGAAACAATTCCTTTATCGCCGACATGAATGAAGGCCCGAGTACATTTCCGGGAAACAACTTCACCATCGTTGCGCCAACCTCCGCTGCATTCATTATCTCCGAGGGCGTCATGCACCCCGGAATCCAAAGCATTTTTTCTTTCGTGAGTTTCTCTCCCACTTCTCTGCTCATTCCCGGAGATATGATGAAGTCGGGATCGCATTTCAACGCAGCCTTCGCATCACTCACCGTCTTGATTGTACCAAGAGCGAGTAGGAGTCCCGGCCATTTCTCATTTCGTTGCTTCACCAGCGACTTGAAAATCCCGAGGGCATTCTCACCTCGATTGGTGAATTCGATAATCCTCATGCCCGCATCATACAATGCCTGCACCGTGTCAGTACATACTTCCGGACTCTCATGATAGAAGAGCGGAAGAATTCCCTGCTGGGAAATCTTTTCAATTATTTGTTTTTGCTTACCCATTTTCGTTCATTAGCTGACGAATGATCTCCACTCCCGAAGAGGTGGCATCACCCTTCTCCCGCAATTTGTTTACCGCCGCCGCCGCTGCAAAGTCTATCACATCCTGGGGATCATTTCCCGAACTAAGCCCATAGATCAAACCTCCCATGAAGCAATCGCCGGAGCCGACTCTGTCAACCACACCCCTCATTCCGTATTCACGGGAAGTGAACATTCCACTTTCATGCTGCAGCGCCGCCCAGTATTCATTTTCCAGTCGGAACGTGTATGCCACACTCTCAAGCCTGGAATATTTCTCACGCAGCATCTGCATCGATTCTTTTGCTGCATCAATCAGCTCTTGTCTGGTCTTGCCTTTGCTTTCCTTTATTGGAGAAGGAATGTCAAGCAGACTTTCAACCGCCCAAATGTTTCCCATCACCACATGACAATGCTTCGTCAAAGCAGGCATAATCTCGGTTGGAGCAACTCCATACTTCCAGAGCTTTTGCCTGTAGTTGAGATCGACAGATATCTTGAGCCCCATCGAAAAAGCCGCCTCGATGCCTTCCGCGCAAACATCTGCCACATCACGATTAAGCGCCGGGCTGATTGCACTGAAGTGAAACCAATCGCAACCCTTCAATGCTTTTTTCCAATCTATCATTCCGCGCTTGAGTCCGGCAAAGGACGAGTGTGCTCTGTCGTAGATCACTCCTGCTCCTTTTAGATCGCCACCTTGCGGAAGAAAATAGATTCCTATCCTCTCACCCGAATATACGATTGACGAAGTATCAATTCCGAGTCCGTTTATTTCGGTAACGATATCGGTGGATAATTCATTTTGCGGAAGCGCGGTTACATATCTCGCAGGTTTCTTCCATCTTGATAAGGCTGTAGCGACATTCAACTCGGCGCCGCCAACATAGACCGGCATTTGCGCCTGCCGTATCCACCTTCCGCCCATCTCCGGCGACATTCTGAGTAGTAATTCTCCGAAACAAAAAATCATGCCTTGCATTAATTAACGCGAATTGTTATTGACGATTCAACTGGGTTGTCAAGATACTGCCTATTGAAATAATTCTTCATGATATGGGGAGTGAATTTTTGGGCAGGGATTTTTTGGGGGCACGGGTTTTTTTGGGGACACGGATTTAGACGGATTTGACGGATGAACACGGATTTTTTTGGGACACGGATTTTTTTGGGACACGGATTTAGATGGATTTGACGGATGAACACGGATTTTATTTGGACACTGATTTGGACGGATTAGACGGATGAACACAAATTTTTTTTGGGACACGGATTTAGACGGATTTGACGGATGAACACGGATTTTTTTTTGGACACGGATGAGGACGGATTGAGCGGATGCACACGGATGTTTTA
>CBINHQ010000514.1:0-2121 GCA_966250475.1 uncultured Chitinophagaceae bacterium | reverse complement strand
TTCCATCCACTCACGAGGTCGTAGCCTTCGGCCACGATCATGCGTCGCAGCTCGGGGATTTCATCTGGACTATCCTGCAGATCGGCATCCATGGTGATAACAACCTCGCCTTCCGCAGCGCGAAAGCCTTCGTTGAGTCCGGCGGATTTGCCGTAGTTGCGCTGGAATTTTATGCCTTTAACATTTGGATTCTTTTCTCTTAGCGATTCGATCACTTCCCATGAGTTGTCCGTGCTGCCATCATCCACGAAGATGATCTCATAGCTATAGCCATTTTCCTTCATCACGCTCTCGATCCACTGGGTGAGTTCGGGCAGCGATTCAGCTTCGTTAAGCAGGGGAATGACGAGGGAAATGTCCATTGGTTATTTTCTTCTGATTAGGAAAAGCGAGGATAAGACTGTAAAGACCGATCCTATTATCAAATATCCGAAAATTGATGAACCAACTCGTATGGTAACATAGTTTTCCTTCGCCATCTTGACGATCTTATCGATTTCTGCAGGGGTCTTCGTGTTTTCTTTGATTAAATCCTCCCTGTATGCCTCGGCTGCTTCGGTTATCCATTGCGGGTTGAGTATGTGAATGATCGCGGTGAAAGCGACCATTATCAGTGTGACTACGATGAAACATTTGAATCCCTGGCTGAAGAGTTTGCCAAATGTTCTTTCTTCAGGCTGATACCTTGCGTGTTCCCAGAGCGTCCAGATAATTCCACCGAAGAATGCCACATAGATTATGTAACCAAGATTGGAGTTGGTACCGCCGGAATAATAAATCGACAGCGAAATGCCGATCATGATTAATGCGGTGATGATGCCTTTTATCGGTGGTTTGAGTCTCGTCATTCTGGAATTGAAATTTAATTAATGTGTGCTTGTCCGCGGTTAATGATTCCGTAAACTCTTCCTTTCAATTCCTTTCCGATGAAGGGTGAGTTCTTCGATTTCGAGCGAAGGTCCTTCTCGGTCACTGTCCATTTTTCATCCGGGTTGAAGAGGGTGAGGCAGGCTTGGGCGTCTTTATCGATTTTGGGTTGACCGAGACCGAAGAGTTTGCGTGGGTTGAAGCAAAGTAATTCGATCCATTTATCCTGGCTGATGTCGGGCATTGCGGTGTTGAGTACGGCATAGGTAGTTTCGAGGCTTATCATGCCGAACCTCGCATATTCGAATTCCAGCACTTTGCTATCGTATTCGTGCGGGAAGTGGTGCGATGCGATGCAGTCGATTACTCCGTCGCGCACGGCCTGTCGAAGCGCATCCCGGTCGGCTGGTGTGCGAAGGGGAGGATTCAGTTTGAGGTTGGTGTCGTAGCTGGTCAGGTCTTCGTCTGACAACAAAAGGTGAAAAGGCGTGACGGAACAACTCACATCCTGTCCTTCTTTCCTGCTCTGGCGAATGTATTCCAGCGAGCGGGAGGAGGAGATGGAGGTGAAATGAATTTTTGATTCTGCGTATGCGGCGAGTTTGATATCGCGCTCAACGATTAGTTCTTCTGCGATAGCGGGCTTGCCGGGAAGTCCGAGCCTGGTAGATACGATGCCTTCATGCATCAATCCCTGGGGGTTGATGGTGCGGTCGTCGGGCACCTGTATGATCATGCCGTTGAAGGCTCTGACGTATTGGAGGGCCTTCACGAGGAGGCCGGCTGATTGAACGGGTGAGGTGCCGTCGCTGAAGGCGATGGCGCCGCTGGCGCGCATGTCGTACATCTCGGCGAGTTCTTTTCCTTCTGCATTGCGCGTGACGGCGCCGATGGGAAGGATGTTCACGGGAAGTGAATTTGATCGCTGGCGGATGTATTCGATGGCGGATTTGTTGTGCAGCACCGGCTGGGTGTTGGGGATGATCATCACGTCGGTGTATCCGCCAGCGGCGGCGGCTTTTGCGCCGGTCTCGAGGGTTTCTTTGAATTCGAAGCCGGGATCGGCGAAGTTGGCGAAGATGTCCATCCATCCCGGGGAGACATGCAGGCCTTTAGATTCGATCACATGATCGGCTTTTTGGGAAATGCTTTTGCCGGTCTGGGTGATGATGCCGTTGTCAATATAGATATCGCTGATTTGGCCGTGGAGGGGAGAAGCAGGATCCACAACCCTGGCTTGCTTAATGAGGATTT
>CBINHQ010000513.1:0-2125 GCA_966250475.1 uncultured Chitinophagaceae bacterium | reverse complement strand
GGCGGATAGATGAGGCGGAGAAGAGGGGAGCCGGACCTGAGGAACTGAAGGAGTTGCTGGGAAGGGCGAGGGCGAAACTGGGGATGTTTGAAGGGGACCTTGACGAAGGAGAGCTTGAAATAGGGCAGGTGGCCTCTCTGCTGGATGACATTTTGCCTGCTTCTACGATTGTAAAGAATTTATACGATGAATTCAGGCAGGCCTTGGCGGATCCGATAAAATTGCTTTAATTTTAGCTCCGCTACGGGATATAAGTATTGTAAAACCATTTTTACAACTCAAACCATTTAACATGAAACCGAAGTTCCTATTGCTGATTGTGGGCCTTCTTGGCTTCGCGGTCGCCCAGGCAAACACAGGTCCGGATCCCGAGCCTTCTCCATGCAAAGAGAAAAATAAGAAGAATGAAGTGAATGGTGTGATCACACATTCCGAAAACAAGAAGCCTATCCGTGATGTAAGCATCACCGCCTATTCCGTTTCAAAGAAAGAAAAGACCGTTCAGACCGATGAATCGGGCAATTACTTTTTCGATGAGTTGAAGCCCGGCACGTATAAATTTGTTTTTGAAAAGGCAGGGTTCAAGAGAGTGACTCGAGAAAAAGTCGTTGTCAAGACCGATGAAGGATTTCAATTAGATATTGAAATGACAGAGAACCGTGGCTTCGAATTAATGCCATCTCCGTTTCATTTTTCAGACTTCTAATTTAATTAACTAATTAGCCAATTAGTTAATTAGCTAATTAAGAAGGAGTGCTCCGTTCAACCAGCTCCCATCCAATTTTGCATTGTATTTCTTGTAGAAATTAATGGCAGGCTCGTTCCAATCTAGCACTTGCCAGGCGATGCGGTTCCATCCTCTTTGTTTAGCCTCTGCAATCAGGCGATCGAAAAGCATTGCGCCGATGCCCTTTCCTCTCATTTCATTTGTGACTAATAAATCTTCGAGGTACATGCATTGTCCTTTCCAGGTAGAGAAGCGAATGTAGTAAAGGGCGAAGCCCTGGATTACTCCATCCACTTCGGCTACGAAGGCCCACCATACAGGATTTTTGCCGAAGCCGGATTCCGCGAAGTGTTCGGGTGAAACGGTCACCTCCTTTGGCGCGCGTTCGTATTCGGCGAGTTCCTGTACAAGTTCCAGCAGTCTTGGGCAATCTTCTTTTTCAGCTGGCCTGATTTCAATTTTCATGGATGATAAATTAAGATGTTATCAGAATGTTTTCTTCAACGCAGCGCCTGGTCGAGGTCTGCGAGTATGTCGGCAAGGGTTTCGATGCCTACGTTCATGCGAATCAATCCATCGGTGATACCATAGAGTTCACGCTGTTCCTTCGGCACTCCGTAGTGTGTAGTGGAGGCGGGGTGGGAGAGCAGCGTGTCGCAGGTGCCGAGTGAGACGGTGCGTACGCACATCTTTAATTTGTTCATGAAGTCGATTCCTCCCTGCATTCCCTTCTTCAGTTCGAAGCTGAGCACGCCGCCGTGATTCCTCATTTGGCTGTTTGCAATCTCGTGATCGGGGTGAGAAGGAAGTCCGGTGTAATTCACTTTTTCAACTGCGGGATGTTGGTTGAGAAATTCCGCCACTGCCTGCGCGTTTGCACAATGCGTGTCCATTCTCAATTGCAATGTTTTTATTCCCTGGATGAGAAGGAATGCGTCGAAGGAATTCGAATTACCTCCGAGGAGACGATGCGTTTTGAGAATCGACCTGTTCATTCGTTCGAGATCTTTTCCAAGCAGGATTCCGCCGATTGCGTTGCCGTGACCATTCAGGAATTTGGTAGTGGAATGTACAACGAAGTCGACTCCGAAGCGAAATGGTTGTTGCAGATAAGGTGTGGCGAAGGTGTTGTCGCAGGCAACGGGAATGTTATGACTTTTCGCGATCTGCGTGATCGCTTCTATGTCGATGCATTGCAGGGTTGGATTTGCTGGAGTCTCGAGGTAGATGAGTTTGATTTGTTTGTCTTTTTCCAGCGCCTCTTGTGCCTTTGAAGGATTGCGAAGATCAACCACAATTGCCTCGATGCCGAGAGGGGGAAGCACGATGTTGATCAGCTCTTCGGTTCCGCCATACAATGAGAAATGCGTGAGAACTTTTTCGCCCTTCTTAAGATTG
>CBINHQ010000512.1:0-2131 GCA_966250475.1 uncultured Chitinophagaceae bacterium | reverse complement strand
AGAAAGTTCTGCGGCGCCGCTCCAATAACCGAATTCATCCTTTGTTAGGGGAATGAGATACCTGCTTTCTCCATTTAACACAACCAGGTCGATGCTTTGCTTCTCAGGCGCCCATACGCGTATGAGGCATGAACCATCCTTGTCAGGAAAAATTCCAACGGGTGGATAATGGCCGGGCATGATTTTCTTATGTATAGAAATAATTTCATGCCAGACTATTATCATTCATCAAACAACAATGATAGTAATTCAGATACTGCGCCTTCATTGGAACATAATTTGATTAGTGTAGTATCTTTATAGGAATGGAGAAGCATTTATACGAAAGCGGTTTGATAGGAAATTGCGCCTACCTCGCGCACATCCACAGGAATACAAACATTGTCTGGTTATGCTGGCCCAGGTTTGACAGTTCTTTTGTGTTTGGAGGCCTCCTCGACGAACGCAAGGGCGGCGAGTTCTCCATCCTCCCCGAAGGAGAATTTACTTCAAATCAATATTACCGCGAGAACACCAACGTCCTCTGCACGGAGATTACCTCTGAGAACGGAACTTATCGTGTTACTGACTTCGCCCCGAGGTTCAATCAGTATGATCGCAATTTTAAACCCTTGATGGTTGTTCGCAAGCTCGAACCGATCAGTGGCACTCCCAGGATCCGTGTGAAATGCGAACCCGTTTGCGAGTACGGGCTGAATAAACAGAAAGCGTTTCGCGGAAGCAATCACATCGATTACATGGGATGTGATGAAAAAGTTCGCCTGACCACCAACATTCCCATCAGCTATATTTTCGATGAACAGTTCTTTGTGTTGGGTGATACACGCTATCTTGTTCTCACATACGGCGAACCGCTTGAGGCGCCACTTGTCAGCACGGCAGAAAAATTTCTTACCGAAACAGTTCTCTACTGGCGTAAATGGATTAAACATACATCGATAGCGCAGTTCAATCAGCCGTATGTGATTCGTTCCGCGTTGGTGTTGAAGATTCACCAATTCGAGGATACAGGAGCTATTGTAGCCGCGAGTACTACCAGTCTCCCGGAGCACGACGGAAGCGGAAGAAACTGGGACTATCGTTATTGCTGGTTGCGCGATACCTATTATGTGCTTACTGCATTGAACCACATCGGTCACTTCGAGGAAATGGAGCGATACTTCAACTACATTGAAGACATCACCGCGGCCGAAGACTTCAGGTATCAACCTCTCTATGGTATCACAGGTAAGAAACATCTTGTCGAGACCGTCCTCGATCACCTTGATGGGTATAGAGGAAACAAACCAGTGAGGATCGGTAATCAGGCGTACGAACATATTCAGAACGACATCTATGGCCAGGTTTTGATTTCATTTCTTCCATTATACACAGACCATCGTTTTATTTTTAAGGAGAGAAAAGATTCATCGAAATGGATTGACTTCATTCTGAAAAAAATTGAACGAACGATCGATGAGAAGGATGCGGGCATTTGGGAATTCAGAAACTTCGCGAACATTCATTGTTATAGCAACCTTTTTCAATGGGCAGGTTGCAATGCCGCGGAGAAGATGGCAATCACCATCGGAGATGAATCGTTGGCTGCAAAGGCTGTTGAACTCAAGAAGAGAGCTGCAGCACACATCGAAAGTTGTTACGATCCAGTTCGAAAAGTTTATACAAATGCTGCTGGCGGCAAAGACCTCGATGCAAGCACGCTTCAGCTTATCATGATGCATTACCTCGATCCTTCCTCGCAGAAGGCGAAGGATCACCTCACTGCACTCGAGAAGGAATTGCGAACTCCCGGTGGACTCTTCTTCAGATACCTGCATTCCGACGATTTCGGAAAACCAAAGACAACATTTTTGATTTGCGCGTTCTGGTACGTAGAGGCGCTCGCTTGCGTAGGCAGACTCGATGATGCCATACGGGAATTCGAAAATCTATTGCAATACAGCAATCACCTGCTTCTCTTCAGTGAAGATGTAGACGAATCAAACGGCAGCCAATGGGGCAACTTCCCCCAGGCCTACAGCCATGTAGGATTGATGAATGCGGCGTATAGGATAGCGATGAGACTTGATGTACCCAACTTCTATCATAGACACTGATGGTCGAAGAGGCTTATGGGTTTAAAAGTTTAAAG
>CBINHQ010000511.1:0-2135 GCA_966250475.1 uncultured Chitinophagaceae bacterium | reverse complement strand
ACAACTATACAAACAAGAAACAAATGCACTAACCCCAACCTAAAGACTCTTCTCATTTTCAAATTTTCAAATTAACTAATTAGCTAATTAACCAATTATCTAATCAAACTAAACGAACCCTTAAGCTTATAAACCTTCCCCGCATAGTCCACCGCATCGATCATCCACACAAACACTCCTGTGTCCTGATCCTTTCCTTTCAGCCTTCCATCCCATCCTTCGTTCATGTTCTTTGTAAAGAAGATTCTTTCACCCCACCGGTTGTAGATGGAGAATTGATGAAGAGTTTTTATTCCACCATACATCGGAATCAGCACGTCATTCAATCCATTTGCGTCGGGCGTAAACCCGGTGGGCACGTAGATGTATGATCCTTTGAACACTTCAATCTTAATCTCATCCGTATCTATGCAACCTTCGTTGTTGGTGACTGTGAGTGTATAAGTGATGTCGTCCTGTGGAGTTGCTATCGGATTCGCAATGCCTGGATCGCTGAGCCATGTTGCAGGACTCCATTCAAACAATCCGCCGCCTGTTCCCGAGAGTTGCAGTGCATCGCCCTGCATGATCAATGTGTCATTGCCTGCATTGGCAATTGCGCGACTGATGAATGTTTGCAGGATGATGGGTTCCGATGCGCAGCCATTATCACCCATTGAAGAAACGGATACCTGGTAATCCACTGCCTAATTGAAGATGTGTTGCGGATCGCTGATCGATGAAGTACCGCCATCTCCAAAATCCCAGATCCAGTAGCTGATCCATGTAGCATTGTCTAGTTGCCAGGCATTGAATTGCACTGGCTCATCCACGCATCCGTTCAATCCTTGCGCATCTATCGCAGGCGATCTTTCGATGATGAAATTATGCGAAACAGGTTGCGACGCACAGCCGATATCGCTTTGCACGGCTAGGGTCAATGTGTGAGGACCTGGTTCAATGCCATTGAGTATTGGCTGTTGGGAAGTCGATACTGGCGCTCCATCCAGCCTCCACTCCCATTGGGAAATCGTTCCCACATTCGCGAAAGATGATTCTGTAAGTCTCGGTGCGAAACCCTGGCAGGTGTCCTTCACCTCAAACGCGGCAGTGGGATAATCGCCAATGGAGATTGTCCTCTTAAGCGTATCGCTGAGGCAACCGTCGAGTCCTGTGAGGACAAGTTTCACCTCGTAAATTCCAGGTTCCGCGTAATTGTGTGGAGGCGGATTCATTTCGGAACTCGTGGTGTTGTCGCCAAAGTCCCAGTGAAAAGAAGCGATCGGTGCAAATGATTCCGAGATGTTGTCAAACGAAACCGGAGTGCCAATGCATGCCTTGTTCTCAGGAAGATTGGTGTTGAACTTCGGATTGAGCGCAGTGCAGAATCGCTGCAGGTTCACTTCTCCTCCAGTCGCTGCGCTGAATCCCCAATAGACCATTGGATCGTTGTTGAATATAGCTCCAATGAGATCAACGTTTGCCTGTTGCCTGAAGACTCCGTCGAAATACGTGCTGAGATTATGAGTGGCAGGATCCCATGCAATTCGAAGAGTGTGCCACTGGCAATCCTCAATGTTTTCGCTTGTGGCCGATGCCTGCACCACCGGCGCTAAATCCTGTGCATCGTGCGTAACCCTTCCCATTGATTGAATGCTGAGATGATCGTAGACAGGATCGTTCCGGTTGATGTTTTGGTAAGTATCCAGGGAAATGCCGATTGAAGGAACGATTCCATCGAAGCCCATTCCTTCTCCTGAATTTCCAATGCTGGTGCTAATGGGTTGAAGGATGAACACCATGCCATCGGCGCCCTGGTCGGGGCAGCCGAGGTAAACATTGAAAGTAAAATCAAATGGAGTCTGAAGATCGATCTTTGTGGCGTTCCATACGCTTCCGTTTTGAAATTGCTGGGGTTGAGTGAGGGTGTAACAGTTGCAGTTGTCTTGAGTTGCGTTGCCGTTGAGTATGTAAGTGTCCGCCTGCGAGAATGCCTGAACTTGCAGGAAGAGGAGGAGAAATGTGGTGAGATGGAGACGCAACAGAGTTATGAGTTATGAGTTATGGGTTATGAGTGCTTGAGATGTTTCTGATTTAGGACCATTGGCCGCGGATTTGTTATGATTGCTTATGATTTGTTATGATCAAATCCGTGT
>CBINHQ010000510.1:0-2149 GCA_966250475.1 uncultured Chitinophagaceae bacterium | reverse complement strand
TCAAATCCGTGTTCATCCGTGTCATCCGTGGCCAAAAAAAACCGTCTCCTCAACGCCGCAGGCGTCAAATCCGTGTCATCCGTGGCCACAAAATCCCGTGTCCAAAAAAACCTCCATGGCAAGGACCATTATCATATCTAATCTCCGTACAATGGTGCACCATAAAAAGGCTTTACCAAAGATCTTCCGCTCTCTCCCAACCTCTCTCTATCGCCTCCACCCTATCCTTCCTCGCCGGATGCGTCTTCGATGCTTTTGTACTTGCGATGATATTCATCACCTGCGTCGATTCTTCCAGCGATGCGCCAAGCCTGTTTAGTATAAACCCCGCGAATTCATCAGCCTCGAGTTCGAGATGCGGACGGCTGCCCTTTCTTCCCAACGTGTGTCCATTAAGATGATGCGCGATCTCATGCGCGAACAAGGCTACCACCGCCCAATTGCTGCCAGAGATTGCCTTCACAGCCTTCAAATATTCGGGATTGTAGGTGATAACGCGCTTACGCTTTGAGATAGACGCTTCAATGTTGCGCACTTTCCCTTCCTTTATTTCGAATGAAGTGCTAAGGGCCGTAATGCCCATGATTTGCTCAACAATTTCCGCCGGAGAATTGAACGAGACTTCTTCAGAATTTTCGAGAGAAAACGAGCCGGATGATGCAGGGAAGGCATCACCTTGTGCGAATGTAAACATGCCCATAAGCATGAACCATAGAAGAATTGTGGCTTGCTTCATAGATAAAGGATATTGAACGTAAATCTACGAAATGCCAGCCGCTTATCGAACAAATTGCGCTATTGCTTGATGCGAATCAACTATATCCAGTGGAAAACCGGTGTTTTAACGGATCATTCACCAGTTTCGAGATAGAATATTTCGGTGGAAGGCTTGGCCCATCCGCCAATTCTTTTTGTGTGCAGACTGCAGATATGCTCTACGTGTACATGATTCCCATTTGCAAAATTCGCTTCGGGATATGCGCAAAAGAGGCAGATATTCTCTTTCTCGCAGACCCTGCTCCAGAGTTCTTCGAGTCTCTTAGTGGCTTCAACATTTCCAAGCTTCATCAATTCTGAAACCATCTCCCCAAACGCACGCACGTGCAGGCTGTGATTCTTAGCCTGCGAGAGTAAATCATTCGCAAATTTCATGAACAGTCTCTCATCAGGTAAATCGTTTCGCAAGAATGCAGCGAGCGAGCTCTTCACATCGCGAGTAACATATTCACCGGTCTTGCGCATTTGCTCCAGGTCGAAACCATGCATGCGCAACCGCATATCCAGCGCATTGATGTGTTCATCACTCGCGATAATCACCACACTGTTTCCTGAGAGAAATCCAGTACCGGCGAAGCCTTCCAATGAATCGAGAATCACTCTTTCATTCTCATATATCTGAACTACATGTTCGCGTGTAGAAACATTCTGCCAGAAGGCCTGAATGTTAGTCTGTTTCCAAATTGTATTTTCCATCACAATCCACCCCCTGCAAAAATCTTTATTCGGTTAAAATAAGGCATGATGGATAAACATAGTTCAAGATTAATACCAGACCATGTACAAAATTGTGAATAACAATGTAGTACAACCGGTCAACACTCTGAAATGTGAATTAACTGTTGGAAAGAAGCTCGATTTCTGGATATCTCTACTGCATTTTTTGATTTCGATAAGATTTCGTTTTGCGAGGGGAGATAGATAAGAGTTGACTGTTGCCTGTTATGGGGAAATATTACCCCGTCGGTTGTTATCGTAAAAACACGAATGCAACCTCATCATTGATGGTTGCATAACCATTTTGTGTTGAATATCTTTGTGATTGTTCCACCAAACTACTCAACTTGAAAAAAGACCGCCTGATAATCGGAGCCCTTCTTGGCGGAATCATCATATTCATAGGCATCACTGTGTACAGCATTTTATCGTGGAACAAAAATGCAGTGCATGGAATTCAATACTCGAAATCATTTGATGCGCTTACTGCAGCAGCAGGATTTCACCGGCTGGTTTTCGAAGATGATAGAATGCGCGTGACAGAACTCATCATTCCTCCTGGAAAAGAAACACCTCCTTACAGATACAAGTATCGAAGCGTGTGGTGGTATACTTCCGCTTCACCGATCGTGATAAAAAAGTATCGCGCAAATTC
>CBINHQ010000509.1:0-2151 GCA_966250475.1 uncultured Chitinophagaceae bacterium | reverse complement strand
AGCCATAGCGGAGAATACAAATGGCGTGTACGTTCGCCTCACTAGCAGCGACGAAGCTGTAAGCATCATTTCGAAACAACTCTCCCAAATCGAGACAAAGGCATTCGGTGATGTGTCGCTCATGAACTTCAAAACCTATTACTGGATCTTCGCCGGTATGATGTTGCTGTTACTCGTCGTCGAGACATTCATCTCCGAACGAAAAAGAAAAACTGCATGAAGGCTGCAATGATCATACTCGCGGTATTGGCTTTTTCCAGCGCGCTCGCGCAGAACCCGCAGCAATCCATCAGGAAGGGAAACGATCTCTACCGACAGGGAGATTTTGCTAAGGCCGAGGCTGCATACTCGGAAGCGTTAAACACATCACCCGGAAACCAGACTGCAAAATTCAACCGCGCAGCTTCAATGGAGAAGCAGGATCGGCACGATGAAGCCATCAAACAATACGATGAACTGATCGCCGGCACAACCGATGTGTCGTTGCAGGCAAAAGCATATTATAATAAAGGCGCAATTCTTTCCAAGCAAAAGAAACTCGAAGAAAGCATCGAAGCTTACAAGAATGCATTGCGAAGAGATCCTTCCGACACACAGGCACGGGAAAACCTGCAAAAGGCCTTGCTCGAATTGAGAAAGAAACAACCACCTCCACCGAGGAAGCAGGATGAAAAAAAGAAGGAAGAAAAAAAGCAACAGCAACAGCAGCCCAAAATGAACAAGAAAGAGGCTGAGCAGAAACTAAAACTCCTGGAACAGAAAGAGCGCGAACTACAGCAGCGCATGCAAAACCAAAAATCCTCATCAACCGGCGGAGGAAGAAAAGACTGGTAATTGGCTGTAACCATTAATTAACTAATTCGCTAATTAACTAATTAGCCAATTAGTCCGAACTTTGCACTCGATGCAGTACTATTCACCCTCTCTTACAGGCTACAAACGTTTAAGGACCAGGGAAGTCAGGATCGGCGATCTATTGCTGGGGAATTTTCATCCCGTAAGAATCCAGACCATGACAACTACCGATACCATGGATACTATCGGTACAATTGAGCAGTCCATTCGCTGCATCGATGCAGGAGCAGAACTCATTCGCATCACCGCACCTTCGAAGAAAGAGGCAGAAAATCTCCTCCACATAAAAAATGAACTGCGGAAAAGAGGTTATCACACTCCATTGGTGGCCGACATACATTTTACTCCAAATGCCGCTGAAATTGCAGCAAGAATAGTGGAGAAGGTTAGAGTGAATCCCGGTAATTATGTCGACAAGAAAAAATTCGAACTGATTGAATATTCGGACGCCGATTATGCAGAAGAGATCGATCGCATTCGTGAGCGCTTCACTCCTCTGGTTAATATTTGCAAAGAGTACGGAACCGCGATGCGCATTGGTACCAATCACGGTTCACTTAGCGACAGAATCATGAGCAGGTACGGTGATACGCCTGTAGGAATGGTAGAGAGCGCGATGGAATTCCTGAGAATCGCCAGGGACCTGAGTTATCACAACATCGTACTCAGCATGAAAGCGAGCAATCCCCAGGTAATGGTGCAGGCGTACCGCTTACTCGTGAAGGTGATGACAGAAGAATTCAACGAATGTTATCCTTTGCACCTCGGCGTAACCGAAGCCGGCGATGGAGAAGACGGAAGGATAAAAAGCGCAATAGGCATCGGCACACTGATGGAGGATGGTCTCGGTGATACTATCCGGGTCTCACTAACCGAAGATCCCGAACTCGAGATACCTGTCTGCCGCGATATCGTTAATCGCTACGAAAAAAGATCCACTAACACAGAGAACATTCACATTCCTCGAATAGAATCACTT
Source organism: uncultured Chitinophagaceae bacterium (assembly GCA_966250475.1). GTDB lineage: Bacteria > Bacteroidota > Bacteroidia > Chitinophagales > Chitinophagaceae > CBINHQ01. Next base: position 317 of record CBINHQ010000509.1, on the reverse strand, counting down.
CCCTATTCACCGTTTTCATACAAGAAGCGCGAAAGTTTTTCCATCATGAACATTGGTGGAGGCAATGTGCCTGTAGTAATTGCCGACCTTAGCAAGATTGATAACATTACTCCCGCCGACCTTCAATCAATCGGCTATACTTACGATGCATCGCTCGACAAATGGAACATCTCCGATTCCGCTGCCGACTATGTTTTCACCGGTCACCAGATATTGAGTTTCCCTCTCCCAGGTACATTGAAGTCAATCGTTTTTCCTGGTACATGGATGCAGGCAGGAGTAACGCGCGAAGATGTTTTTCCAATCTTCCAGGACAA
>CBINHQ010000508.1:0-2157 GCA_966250475.1 uncultured Chitinophagaceae bacterium | reverse complement strand
TAAACTGGCACAGTTTTTTAATTCACAGTTGTTAATAATTAAGTCTAGGATGTAATAATTGCAATCAGTTATATTTGGAATAGAAGGGTAAGGCTTCTGTAACCCATTTCAGAAGACGCAAATTAATCCGGTTGCTACCCTTCGCCGGCTTTGTGAATATTTAAATCGAAGGATTTGACAGACACTATAATCAACCTTGAAACCGTAAACCCTATTGAGTTCTTTGGTGTAAATAATGGTAAGCTTGATATTCTTAAAAAGAAATTCCCTCTCTTAAAAATTCTATCCAGGGGTACGCAAATCAAATTAAGCGGAGCGCCTGAGCAGATCGAAACTGCCAGGGAAAAGATCGAATTGCTCATCTCCTATCTCGAGAGACATGGACACATGAGCGAAAATTATTTCGAGCAGATCCTTGGTGGAGACGATGCGGAAACGATTGACCACTTCAAGGACAAGCATCCGAATGATGTGTTGGTCTTTGGTCCGAACGGAAAGTCGGTACGGGCAAGAACGCAGAATCAAAAGAGGCTGGTACAGGAAGCAGAGAAGAACGATATCGTGTTCGCGATTGGTCCTGCTGGTACGGGTAAGACCTACACGGCTGTGGCGTTGGCGGTACGCGCTTTGAAGAATAAACAGGTGAAGAAGATCATTCTTACCAGGCCGGCTGTTGAAGCGGGTGAGAGCCTTGGCTTCCTTCCGGGTGATTTAAAAGAAAAGATCGATCCCTATCTGAGGCCGTTATATGATGCGCTGGACGATATGATACCTGCGGACAAGCTAGGATATTATATGACGACCCGCACAATCGAGATTGCGCCTCTTGCATACATGCGTGGACGTACACTTGACAATGCATTCATCATTCTCGATGAAGCGCAGAACGCGACTGATCTCCAGATAAAGATGTTCCTCACTCGTATCGGTGCGAATGCGAAGGCAATCATCACCGGCGACATGACGCAAGTGGACCTTCCGAGGAATCAACGAAGTGGTCTCGCCACTGCTGTGAGGATACTCCGCAACATCGACGGCATCGCGCACATCGAGCTGGACGAGGAGGATGTGGTAAGACACAAACTCGTGAAGCAGATCCTTCGTGCGTACAATGAAGAACACGAACGCGAGCACCCTGAACTCTATCCCAGGAAATAATAAGGTCCCCCGGAAGGGTGGAGCTAAGCGGTACAAGCATTTATTTATTACTTTGCAGGAATGAAAAAGATAATTTACCTCTCTTCATTCCTGCTTTTTCTTTCTTTAGCCTGCAAGGATGGCGATAAAAACGATCAGACCTCGGAGAACGATGTTGATGCCGCAAGGAATTTCATACAGTCTGCCCTCTATGGAGATTATGACAAGGCAACTGGATACATGCTCCAGGACTCCATAAACCTGGAAAGGATGAACGACATCAGGCGCGTGAACCTTTCTCCCGAAGAGAAGCGTGGTCTTTCTTCTGCAAGCATCAACATTCACAATGTTGAGAAGAGAAATGACTCCACCACCATTGTGATCTATTCAAATTCATTTAAGAAAAACTGGGATACGCTGAAGGTTGTAAGAGATAATGGACAGTGGCTGGTTGATTTCAAATACCTCTTTGACAGATCATCGGACACAACCATTGTGATGCCGGAGATAACCGATACACTCAGGTGATGATGAAGAATCTTTTGCTCGTTGGTCTCGGAGGTGGTGTGGGAAGCATCGCCAGGTATTTGTGTACACGAATACTGACGACAAGAGATTTTCCGCTCGCCACATTCATAGTGAATGTGACCGGCTGCCTGATCATTGGATTGTTGTTTGGACTGTTCATGAGGCAATCCTTCAGCGAGTCGAAATATCTTTTGTTGCTGACGGGATTTTGCGGAGGGTTCACGACATTTTCTGCCTTCACGCTTGAAGGAAATGAATTGCTGAAGAATGACAAGATCGGCCTGTTCCTTTTATACACCGGCGCAAGTGTGATCCTTGGTCTTGGCGCAACCTGGCTTGGGATCCGGCTTACACGATAAACCGCGATTATGATAACTGTGCATCACCCATGGCATGGAGCTCCATACGGAGAACATGCTCCTCAGACTGTAAATGCTTTGATCGAGATTCCGAAAGGATCGAGGTCGAAGTACGAGGTGGACAAGGCCACAG
>CBINHQ010000507.1:0-2160 GCA_966250475.1 uncultured Chitinophagaceae bacterium | reverse complement strand
CATCCCCCATCGTCTCCCGATCAATTATCTTTGCCCCATGCACATCAATTGCACCGATAAGGAATTGTTTTTGTTGAAGACGATCGCGGCGGCGGCGGAGGAACTGGGTACCGAGGCATACCTTGTTGGAGGCTTCGTGCGCGATAAACTGCTGGGACGTTCAACAGTCGATGCTGACATCGTTTGCCTCGGTAATGGCATTCAACTCGCGCATGCTGTCGCGCGCAGATTTCAGCCTTCACCCACGGTAAGTTTCTTCAAGAATTTCGGTACCGCACACATACGCCTGAATCTCGCGCACCTTGGCGACTCCGATCAATCCGTCGCCGATGAAGAATCGCAGACGGGCTACTTCGATGTGGAATTCGTCGGCGCCAGGAAGGAAAGCTATCAACCCGATTCGCGCAAACCACAGGTAGCCTCCGGCACAATCGAAGATGACCAGCTTCGCCGTGACTTCACCATCAACGCTCTCGCCATCAGCTTACGCAGCGAAGACTACGGCGAACTCGTAGATCCATTCAATGGCATTGGTGATCTCGAGGCTAAACACATTCGCACACCACGTGATCCGATACAAACCTTCAGCGACGATCCTCTCAGAATGATGCGCGCCATCAGGTTCGGCACGCAATTAAATTTTACCATCGAAGAAAAAACTCTCGCTGGTATCAAGGATAGCGTGCACAGGATCAAAATAATTTCACAGGAACGCATCACTGACGAACTAAATAAGATCATTGCTGCTCCTAAACCTTCTATTGGCTTCGATCTCCTTTACAAGACCGGCTTACTCCATCTCATCTTTCCGCAGATGGTCGATCTCGCAGGAGCGGAATACAAGGACGGCCATGGGCACAAGGATAATTTTTATCACACTTTGCAAGTGCTCGATAATGTGGCACAAGCCTCGAACGATCTCTGGCTTCGCTGGGCTGCTATCCTGCACGATATCGGCAAGCCAGCCACCAAACGCTTCGAAGAAGGACATGGCTGGACATTTCACGGTCACGAAGTAGTAGGAGGAAGAATGGTGCCGAAGATTTTCTCAAAAATGAAACTTCCACAGAATGAGAAAATGCGTTTTGTAAGAAAGCTTGTGGAATTGCACCTGCGGCCAATCAGCCTAACGAAAGAAAACATCACCGACTCCGCCATCCGACGCTTGCTCTTCGATGCCGGCGACGACATCGATGCGTTGATGATCCTATGTCATGCAGACATCACATCGAAAAACAAGCAAAAGGTGAAGCGCTACCAGGAGAACTTCAAGATGGTGCGCGAGCGTTGCAAGGAAGTAGAAGAGAAGGATCAGATAAGAAACTGGCAGCCGCCCGTTACCGGTGAAATGATCATGGAGATGTTTAACCTTCCACCCTCCAGGCCAGTCGGCGATCTGAAGAATTCTCTCAAAGATGCCATCCTCGACGGACAAATTCCCAATGAACTCAAAGCAGCCAAAGAGTTTCTGATTGAACGGGCTTCTGAAATGGGTATAAAAGCAATAAAGTCATAAATTCGTGTATGGCTATTCTCAAATTCAGGATCTATTTCGAAGAAGATGAAAGTATCTACCGCGATGTGGCAATTCGTCATACACAGACTTTTCGCGACCTGCATGATTCCATACTAAAGGCCTATGAATTCGACAGCAAGCATAAGGCTACATTTTTTCGCAGCAATGATCACTGGCAGCGCGGCCGCGAAATCAGTCTCGAGAAATATGAGAAGGAATACAAGGCCGAGCCCCTGATGATGGAAGAAACTTCCATCGGCTCCGAGATCAGGGACCCCAATCAAAAATTCATTTACCTCTACGACTTCAATAAAAACTGGACCTTCCTCGTCGAGCTCATCAATGTCTCGAAAGAGGAGAATCCGAAATTAACCTACCCCGCAACAGTGCGTAGCGAAGGCATCGCTCCAAGCCAGTACGGCACGAAAGGCCTGCTGGGCGAAAAGTTCGCCGATGTTGAAGAAAAATACGATCTCTCACAGGGAGCAGATGGATTTGGCGAAGAAGGCGACAATGCAGACGATGCAGGTGAAGATGAAGCTGAAACCACCGAAAACGGGGACGAGGAGATTTAATTAATTAACTAATTTGAAAATTAGTTGATTGGTTAAAGAATTCATGAATAAAAAAGTAATTGTAATTGT
>CBINHQ010000506.1:0-2165 GCA_966250475.1 uncultured Chitinophagaceae bacterium | reverse complement strand
CGAATCTCTGCGAATATTACCGGCAATGGCATGAAAGAAGCAGGGACGAACCGAGCCGTCCGGCTCGACCACCGCGGATACCCAAGGCGCATTGCATTTTTTGTACGGAAACGGATTGTGCCCATAGCAGGCAGAATAATATGCAGGAATCTTCCTCAGTTTCTCATTGCTTTCCGCGATGTAACCGGGATGCCTTTCACTCCACCGAATCACTTCTTCCGTGATGGATTCGAGTACGCCGAGTTCATTTTCATCAAGCAAGACTTCGTGCTGTCGTTTCTCACTCCACAGCACTTCGCGGTTGAATGCATGGCTGCTAACATCGGCTGGAAGGAAACTCACCTGGTCGATGCCGATTTCTCTTGAAGCAAGAATAGTATCTAGCCATCTTCGAAAATTCAATCGCTGAATGACAGTTCTCGAAGTGATTCTGAACGATGGATCCAAATTTCGAATGCTGCTTATTCCTTCACTGAGCTTCGCAAAGGCTCCTGGGATATTTCGAATTTCATCATGCAACAACTCATCCCCATCAATTGAAACGATAAGGTCGTTCACCCGTTTCACTATATCATTTGCATGATGCTTCAGTGTTAGCCCTGTCGAGTGTAGCGAGATCCTGATTCCTTCTGCTGAAAGCATTTCGCAAAACCTGAAGAAGTTTGGATTCAATAGCGCCTCGCCGCCGGACATGAGTACCTGTTGCGTGCCAAGCTTTCTTAATGATGATAGCAATCCTTCGATATCCGATTCCGTCAGTTGTTTGAGGTTGCGATTGTCCTTCCAGATGTCGCACATCACGCATCGGCAGTTGCAGGCGCTGTGGGGCATCAGGATAACGATTGGGAGCGTAGTTATCCTGTTCGAACTAAGGGATCGATAGCGCTTATATACATGGTATAGCGAACCTGTTTTCATTCCTTCTTTATCCTGATCCAGTAGAATGGATTATGATTTCGCATGATCCTGTTGCGTAACCTGTGCGGATCATATAATATTTCATGATTGATCGTCTCAAACTCTGCGAGAGAATGGTGGAAGTAATGAGCACTCAGCTCTGGAAATCCAACTGCTTCAAAATAGAGTTTCGATCGCTGTTTCGCAATCGCCAATCCTGTTGGTTTGTAGAAATGAGAGTCGATCAGGTGAATCTCACCTTCATTCTGCAGCAATTTCATTGACGAAGAAATGGTCTCCTTCAGCGAAGGGAAGTATTGAATGCTCGAGGCGAATAGCACCATGTCGAATAACTCATTAGAAGAAATCAAATCCTCCCTGGTTGCAATTCTGAATTCTAAGCCTTCTTCTTGTTGAAAAACTCTCCTGGCCTGCATGAGTTCATCCACATTGATGTCGATGCCTGTTACCTCGCAGCCGGGTATGCGTGAGATCAAGGCGGAAAGCCAGCCATTTCCGCATCCCACTTCGAGAATCCTGAGTGGCCTTTGCTGCTTCTGCAAATAATCTGAAAACCTCGATGCGGAGCCCTTGCGTATCATCCACTCCTTGTAATGCGGATGTGTGGTTGCGATCTCCGGCAGCCTTGCCACCTCCTCATCGGTATAGACTCTTCCTTCCCAATGACGAAGCCGGATGTACTTTTCTGCGAAATCCTCATTCACAATATGTTCATCATTGTATTCCATTCGAAGATTCAATTTTGAAGATGAAATTCTTCTCGATGAGAGTGGACTTGGTATGTACGGATTTCAGACTGAAACCATTTTCCTCCGCGATGCCTTGAATCATCTGCATGTCACAGCCATCACAAAGCGCCATCAAAGTAGTCGTATCCCGGTGCATGTATCTGCCAAGCGATGCGAATAGCCTTTGGAAGTATTCTCCATTCTCTCCACAGTACCATGCATGGTCGGCCATGGTCAAGGGCGCCTTTCGGTAGTAAGGCGGATTGATGGCAATGATATCGAAGTCTTGTTCAGGGATCGCATCAAACAAATCGGATTCTATAACTTCTACATTGATTCCATTCACCACGCAATTCGCTATCAGGTTCTGTGTTGCCAGCGGATTAATATCGCTTGCCGTAGCGGCTGCTCCCTGTCTGACTGCAATGAGCGAAATGAGTCCGCTTCCGCATCCAGGCTCGAGCAATTTCTTTCCTTTCAATGGTAACTTTCGTACTTGCTCCAGCAGCATCCTTGTGC
>CBINHQ010000505.1:0-2183 GCA_966250475.1 uncultured Chitinophagaceae bacterium | reverse complement strand
ATCGACCTGGCGCAGGAGGTTTCATTTCTTAACAAGGCTGCCATCAAGCAGACGCTTGCGCATCTTCCCGCAAACAGCAAGGTGATAATCGACGCTGCGCATACCGTGTACATCGATCACGATGTGCTTGAATTGATTCGCGACTTCATGCATCACGGTTCGAAGTCGAAGAATATTTCCGTCACGTTAAGAAATTTCAAGAAAGCATACCGCATGGATGATGCAATTCATGTGCATTCGAAGAAAGAGAAGGAAGCATATTTAGAACCCGCGACCCTTCAATTGGAAACCACTCAAACCAACTAAATGAGAAACACCGACACACAAGTGCAGGATCTGACCGTACCATCGGTCGTCCACTCCGTTGAACGAATCCGGGGTTTTGAAAAGGAAAGAGTGCTTGATAAGTTGAGGCATTATCTTCCCTCGCAGACACCTCTGAAGGATTTCATTCATCATAATTCAATGCATGCGTTTCAGGACCTGAAGTTCTATGATGCGATCTTCAGGGCTTCACAGATTTTCGGATATACTGTCACACTCTCACTTGAGGATTACCGGGGGCTATACCGGCAGGGAAGAATCAGGCAGGATGTGCTGGAGAGCCTGCTGGCAGAGAAGAAGGGAGGCGAAGTGGAAAAGTGGAAGGAGCGAATGTTGAACTCTAAGTATGAACAGAATTCCGATCCGCGCATAGGAAAGCTTCGTGCTGCATGGAGAGAAACTTACAGGATTGATTTGGACAACCTGGTGCAACCGTTGCTGTTTCGCGTGCTGTGCAGTTACCTCGACCAGGGAATTGCGTTATGGAAGTTCCCTCATTCAGAGGAAGGATTTTTGGCTTCACTTCGAAAGCTCGAAGAAAACAGTTTTACCAGTTTCTTCCGCACGAAACGTGCTCGTCGGTTATTGCTGAGCGATGACTGCAACCTCGAGTACCTGCTGGCGCAGATTGTGGGAGATGAAGAGTACTATGAGCAATATCTCTTCGATCAGCAATTCAGTCATCGTGGTTGGTCCGGAATGGCTGCAACAATAGAGACGGTTCCACATTCACTACACGACCGGCGCGTCATTTCGTTGAACGATCTGATTGTGTTTGAACTCTTGCTGGAACTCGATTCACTCGATGCAGAGTTGGGAAGCACGTGGACGCCGATTGCAGGTCTTGTGGAGCAACCGGCACGTGATCTGTTTTCCAGAACAAGCCGTTCGGAATTAGAAGAGGTGCTTGCTCTCTGGCAGGATGCATTTGAATGGAGCTATTACGATGAAGTACTTGCGGGTATTGAACATACCAGAAGGAGGCCGATGAGAATGCGCACGAGCAAGAGCTTCCAGGCATTGTTTTGCATTGACGAGAGAGAATGTTCACTTCGCAGATACATTGAATCGATCGATCCATATTGCGAGACTTACGGCACGCCGGGATTTTTCGGTGCGGAGTTTTATTACCTCCCGAAGGGGGCGAAGTTTTATGATAAGCTCTGCCCTGCACCTGTCACACCGAAGTACCTGGTGAAGGAAGAGGCAGAGTCGCCGCGTCACATGCATGAGATTCTGTATGGTGATGGTCCCACCACATGGCTGAAGGGAATGGCGATGACGATTGCACTTGGATTCCTTGCGGGCATAAGAATGTTTCAGAACCTGCTGAGACCGGCGATGAGTCCGGCAATATCCAATGCGTTCGCACACATGCATCGCAAGACGAGGTTGAAGATAGAGAATGAAGATCCGACGCATATCGAGAATGGATTGCAGGTAGGATTCACAGTTGATGAGATGGCGACGAGAGTGGAATCAGTATTGCGCAGCATTGGCCTTGTGAAGAACTTCGCGAGGATAATTTATTGTGTAGCGCATGGTTCTAGCAGTGCGAATAATCCCCATCATGGAGCGCACGATTGTGGCGCTTGCAGCGGAAGGCCGGGGTCCGTGAATGCAAAAGTCTTCGCGTTCATGGCAAACCATCCGAAGGTGAGAGAGAAACTGGCGGAGAGAAGAATTGTAATTCCTGAGGAGACTGTCTTCATTGGCGCCTTGCACGATACGGCTTCCGACATGATAGAATACTACAACGATACGCGTCCGGGTGAACAGGCGCACGCCGCTCACCGCAGGTATAGCGCAACGATAGATCGTGCACTCGAGTTGAATGCGAAGGAGCGGTCACGTCGCTT
>CBINHQ010000504.1:0-2185 GCA_966250475.1 uncultured Chitinophagaceae bacterium | reverse complement strand
GGCTACTTCTTCGCCATTGGCGAGTCGCGCAACGAGGAAGCCGCCGCCGCCGAGGTTGCCGGCGTTGGGATAGACAACGGCAAGAGCGAGTTGCGTGGCAATGGCAGCGTCTACGGCGTTGCCGCCGCGGCGTAGTATTTCGAGCCCGACCATGGAGGCGAGGGGATGGGCTGAAGCAACGGCGCCGTTCTCGGCGATGATTTCTTTTTGAATGGTGTAATTGAAGGCGTCGATTGTTGAGCGCTTGGGAGACTGACAGGCGGTGAAGACTAGTGAGAGGAGGAGGAGTTTTTTCATGGGATGAAGATAATTAGTTAATTAGTTAATTGATTAATTAGCTAATTAGTTAATGGGGCAAAATGATTAGGGTGCACGACCATGGGCCGCGGATTAGTTATGATTGCTTATGATGCGCCGGTTTAATTTTTAGCCACGGATTGCATGGATTTTAGCCACGGATTGCACGGATGCACACGGATTTAAAAAATCCGTGTGCATCCGTCAAATCCGTGCGCATCCGTGTCCAAAAAAAATCCGTGTCGCGCCGCAGGCGCCCACAAACAAAATCCTAAAACCCATCCGTGGCCATCAGTAGCACGAGGAATTGCTATCTTTACCCGATGTATCGTTTATTAATCTCAATCATCCTCCTCATCCCCGCCATCACCTCTCGATCCCAGCCCCCCACTCAGTGGCCATCCTCCGAGATGTTGCTGGCCCTCAAAAAACTCAACACCCTCGGCACCGGTCTCTACCTCGCCGCTCACCCCGACGACGAGAACACCCGCCTCATCGCCTATTTCTCCAAAGAAAAGCTTTACCGCACGGGTTATCTCTCCATCACCCGTGGCGACGGCGGGCAAAACCTCATCGGTGAAGAGCAAGGCATCGAACTCGGTCTCATCCGCACGCAGGAACTCCTCGCCGCGCGACGTCTCGATGGCGGCGAACAATTCTTCACCCGTGCCTACGACTTCGGCTATTCAAAGAATCCCGAAGAGACATTCACCAAGTGGGACAAAGAAAAAATCCTCGCCGACGTGGTGTGGGTCATCAGGAAGTTTCGTCCCGATGTAATCATCACACGTTTTCCTACAACAGGCGAAGGAGGACACGGTCATCACACGGCATCAGCAATCCTCGCCAACGAAGCATTCGCTGCAGCCGGTGATCCATCGAAATTTACAGAGCAGTTGAAGTTCGTTCAACCATGGTCGCCCAAGAGAGTCTTCTGGAACACTTTCAACTTCGGTGGACGCAACACAACGAGTGAGGATCAGTTCAAGATAGATGTCGGTGGCTACAATCCTCTCATCGGAAAAAGTTATGGCGAGATCGCAGCCATGAGCCGCAGCCAGCACAAGAGCCAGGGCTTCGGCGCCACATCGGGCAGGGGAGAGTCTTACGAATATCTTAAGTTAACTGCCGGCACCAATGTGAAAGATGATTTGATGGAAGGAGTTGACGTAAGCTGGGGAAGAGTGAACGGAGGAATGAAGATTCAGCAGAAGATTGACAGACTCATTGCAAACTTCGATCACATCAAACCACAGAAATCTGTACCCGGGCTTGTAGAATTGTATCGCGACATCAAAAATCTTCAGCCGGGATATTGGAGAGATAAGAAACTCGAAGAGGTAAAAGAACTCATCAGGCAATGCAGCGGTCTCTTCGTCGATGCCACAACATCCGTTCCGTTCGCAATTCAGTCGGATTCACTTTTTGTGAACTTTATCGTAAACGATCGTTTAGGATCAAATGCCACACTCAGAGGCGTTCGCATGGAAGGCTTCGACACCAGCATGCAATCGAATCTCTCGAAGAACACAAACCTGGCGTTTACAAAGCGCGTGTTTGTATCGCCAATGAAGGATCCCACACAGCCTTACTGGCTTCGTTCACCTATGGAAGAAGGATACTTCGCCGTGTACGATCTGGAGAAGATTGGTCAGCCTGGTGTCGATCCAGCATACATTGCCAGCTTCGTTCTCAACATCCATGGCGAGGAGATCGAGTATCGCTGCGAAGTAAAATACAAACACACGGATCCTGTGAAGGGAGAGCTCTATCAGCCTCTCGCGGTAATACCGAAGGTCGAACTCGAATTTCTTCACCCAAACAATTTCTCACTCAACGGAAGTCCTGCATTAGCGCCGCTGGTGTTGAAATCAAATGGAAAGAATGG
>CBINHQ010000503.1:0-2188 GCA_966250475.1 uncultured Chitinophagaceae bacterium | reverse complement strand
TTAATTAGCTAATTAGTTAATTAGCCAATGATCGCGATTGAGGGGGCAGGACCATGGGACTAATGTGATCGAATCCGTGTGCATCCGTAAAATCCGCGTCTATCCGTGTCCCCAATCCCCGTGACCGCAGGACCATTGGCCGCGGATTTAATATGATTGCTTATGATTTGTTATGATCGAATCCGTGTGCTACCGTAAAATCCGCGTCTATCCGTGTCTCCAATCCCCGTGGCCGCAGGACCATGGGCCGCGGATTTAATATGATTGCTTATGATTTGTTATGATCGAATCCGTGTGCATCCGTAAAATCCGTCTCCAAAAAATCCCGTGGCCGCAGGACCATTGGCCGCGGATTAATTATAATCGATCATAACTGATCATAACTCATCATAATAAATCCGTGTCCCATGGTCCAGGCATAAACAGCCTCTCGCCCCATTAACTAATTAACCAATTAACTAATTAATTAATTAAAAAGAAAGCCCCTGCTAGACAACAGGGGCAGTTAACCAATAAACCAACGCACATGAAATAGTTGTTGCTAGTTCGTGGAGCTGTTAGCTTCGCTGCTTTCGTTCTTCGCATCAAGTCTCTTCTCCAGCATCGCGATGTACTCCTTCGCATCTTTATTCTCCGGATCCATCTTCAGCAACTCTTCGAAATAGGTGATTGCTTCGGCATAATCTTTTTCAGTGTTTGTCTCATAAGCCGCGAGGTATCCGTATGCCTGCACAATCCATTTCTTCTCAGAATCGGTTGGATCATCCTTCAATACCTCGATTAGCTTTTGATAATGTGGCACGGCAAGTCCTTCCGTCATTGCGGTGTCGATAGCTGCATTGCTGCGCGCTCTCCAGTAGTAGCCATGTCCCTGTTCGGGGTACTTATCTGCATACTTTCCGAAGACGGAATCCGCAGCCAGGTAATCACTCGCACGATAGCTGGCAAGTCCCCAGTTGAAGAGGTCAACGTTCGACACATAGTCGTTGCCCATGTAGTACTTGCCCAGCCACTGCGCTTCCTTCGCGTAATCCTTCATTGACTTCGCAATGTTTGCGAGGGTCTTGTAATATCCATAGAGTTCGGCTGAGTCTTTTGAAATGCCTGCTGCTTTTTCATAAAACGACATGGCGGAATCCTTCTGATCGGAAGCGAGGTAGAGTCCTGCCATGGTCTCAAAGTCTTTCACCACGTAGTTGGTATCATTTTCCTTCTGGAAGTATTGCAGCATGTAATTGCTTGCCATGGCTGAATCCTTCATGTCCTGGTAAGAGTAAGCAATAAGTTTGTAGATGCGGGGCTTCACATCTTCTCCATCGCGGGTGATGAGTTCCTTCGCGTTTGCAATCGCATCATCATATTTCTTCGTCAGGTACAAAAGGTCTGTGTAAGAATATTTATCGTTTGGTTTTGCATCGGCATTAGCAACATACTGGTTGAAGTAGTCCATTGCCTTTGCGGGATCGATGTAGAGGTAGTGCTCATACATTGCGTAGTATGCAGGCGCGAAAGCCTTGTCGGCTTCGATAGCTTTGTTGTAATAATCGAGATACATGCTCGGGTTCTTCTGCGTTTCGAAGATCTTGCCGAGCTGGTAGAAGGCTTCGGGTGTATTATCGCTCTTGCCGATTGCTTCGTAGTATGCCTTGTAGGCTTCTGAGCCGTTGTACATCTTGCGGTAGGCATTGCCGGTAGCGACGAAGAGTTTAGCGTTCTTCTTATCGCGCTTCTTTGCAAGGTCGAGCATTTCTATCGCGTAATTAGCATCACCATTGGGAGAAACGATGTGGGCTTCTGCCACGGCGGCGAGAATATCGGGATTCTTCTTCTTCGTCTTGTCGATGGCTCGGGTGAATGCTTCGTTAGCACCTTCCTTATTATTTTCATTCAGCATTACGGTGCCGGAAGCGACCATGTACCAGGGCTCATCTTGCAATGAAGCAGGAGCGAGCGCCAGGCTGTCTTTGGCTTTCTTCAGTTCATTCTGTACAACGTAAGATTGCACAAGCCAGTACCAGGCTTCAGCATTCGAAGGATCTTTCTTTAATTCTTCGTGAAAGAATGTTTCAGAGCTATTATAACGCTCGTAGAAATAATGATCCTGGCCCTGCTTTAAGGATTGGGCAAACAGCCCGGCACAGATTGGGAGTAGTCCGGCGAGAAACACGATTCTCTTCATGGTGTGTAG
>CBINHQ010000502.1:0-2190 GCA_966250475.1 uncultured Chitinophagaceae bacterium | reverse complement strand
TGACAAGCTTTACCGCAGCGGGAGGGAATTGTGGGTAAATTTGCGGGAATTTTAAATGAAACCCGAAAGTTGAGTTATGAGTTATGAGAATTGAATTGAAGGCTCTCATCCCTCATCATTTCCGGCTCTTTCCTTGAATAACCTGAAAATTGGCAATGAGTACACTCCAAAGAAGAAGAATTAACGGTAGCGAATGGTTCAGTTCTGATGAACGGTTCAACAAATTGTACGAACCCCCGTTCAGGGCGCTGGCGAGGCGTCACTGGACGCCGTTGGACATAGCGGCAAAGGCTGCGAAATTCCTGGCAGCAGAGAAAGGTGTCAGCATACTTGACATCGGAAGCGGGGTAGGGAAGTTCTGTCTCGGTGCAGCCCATTACATGCCGAAGGCTACTTACCATGGTGTAGAGCAGCGGAAGAATCTGGTGGAGATTGCGGAGAACACGAGGACGGTATTGGGATTGGACAATGTGAAGTTCATTCATGGCAACTTCACGCAGGTGGACTTTCGGAAGTATGATCATTTTTATTTCTTCAATTCTTTCTACGAGAATCTTACAGGTACGGACAAGATTGATGACAGCATAGTATACTCTGGCGAGCTTTACAATTACTACAACAGGTACCTCTATACCCAGCTTGAACAGGCTCCTTCCGGGACGCGCCTGGCAACCTATCACAGCCTGGAGGATGAGGTACCAATGAGCTACCACGTGGTAGGCTCCGACGCCGATAATATCTTAAAATATTGGATTAAAGAGTGACATTTGCTGGTGCATCGATAAACTCCTTCAATTTATGACAACAACGATCGATGTTTTCTCCGGCAGGCTTGTAAAGCAAATTCTCGCCGCGGACAATCAGGAAGAGGTAAGTCATTGTGTGGAATCAGCCATGGAAACATTGTTGGCTGTCAGGACAGACTTCGAATTTTCAAAAGCCTTTATTGATAAGATGATCTTACTCCTTGGAGAATACAACCCGATGGTGTTGACGGCTGTTCAATGGAGTAATATCAAGATGGGAAAGTTACTTTTCAATCGTCTTGAGAGAAATCTTGCTTCGAAGAAAACCGCTCATAGCTAATATATGTTCAGGCCTAAGCTTCTGGAAACGCTTCGTGGGTATGACAGGCAGCAGTTCACAAAGGACCTGCTTGCCGGCATCATCGTGGGAATTGTGGCGCTTCCACTTGCAATTGCATTTGGAATTGCATCGGGAGTTTCTCCCGAAAAGGGATTGGTGACGGCCATCATCGGTGGCTTTCTCATTTCGGCATTGGGAGGAAGTCGTGTGCAAATCGGTGGCCCCACAGGAGCATTTATCGTGATCGTGTATGGGATTGTGCAGTTGCATGGCATTAACGGGCTCATCATTGCAACCTTCATGGCAGGTATCCTGCTCGTGTTGATGGGACTCGCGAGACTTGGCTCGGTGATCAAGTTCATTCCGTATCCGCTGATCGTGGGTTTCACCAGTGGCATTGCACTCGTGATCTTTTCTTCTCAGATCAAGGACTTCTTCGGCTTGCAAATGGGATCGGTGCCTGCCGATTTCGTTGAGAAGTGGATTGCTTACTTCTCGCACTTCAACACAGCCGGACTCTATGCACCGGCAATCGGGGTGGCCTCCTTGCTTATCATTATATTCTGGCCAAAGGTCACGCACAAGGTTCCGGGTTCACTCGTTGCCATACTGGTAACGACTGCTGCGGTGCACTCGCTGAATCTGCCAGTCGAGACGATCGGCAGCAGGTTCGGTACCATTTCTTCAGCGATTCCTTCACCCACGATTCCTGTGTTGCAATGGGCAACTATAAGGGATCTCGTAGAACCTGCAATCACAATTGCGATTCTCGGCGGAATCGAATCATTACTTTCCGCGGTGGTAGCTGATGGAATGATCAGGGGAAATCATAAGTCGAATGTCGAACTGGTGGGGCAGGGTGTGGCCAATGTGGCTTCATCCATTTTCGGAGGCATACCAGCAACGGGTGCCATTGCGCGTACGGTGACGAACATAAAGAATGGAGGTCGCACTCCTGTTGCGGGAATGGTACATGCAGTGGTGCTGTTACTGATACTGCTCTTCTTCGGAAAATGGGCGGGACTTATTCCTATGGCTACGCTTGCAGGTATACTAGTGGTCGTGGCATACAACATGAGTGAGTGGCGAAAATTCCGATAGGTA
>CBINHQ010000501.1:0-2191 GCA_966250475.1 uncultured Chitinophagaceae bacterium | reverse complement strand
TGAAAATCTTCCTTATGAAGCCTGCTGTGAGGTAGCTTATGTGAATGTCAAGGAAATCTTCTGATCCTTCAATTGTTCAATAGTCACTTTCTTACCTGAAAGATTTTGTTGGGCCAGTACGACCATCTCCTCGGAAATATCGAGTCCGGACAATTCTTGAGGTTCATGTTTCAAAGCCTCCAAAAGATTCCCGCCGGGGCCGGGGCCAATTTCGAGCACACGTTTATCCCTGAAATTAATTGTATGAAAAAGTCGTAGGAATTTTTTGCGTTTGTATCGGTAATAAGGCTCATCGTCGCCGGCAATAATGCTTTTTGTATTTCTGTCCGCGATTCGTTTGGCAACTTTGTTCCAATATTCCCTGGGTTCGTATGGCGAGTCAGGCATTTGTTGATTGTTTTCGGAAAAGGGCGAAGGTATTTCTAAATGGGGGAAATGTGGGGATTGGGAGGGTTGGGAATTTGGGGTGGAATAAAAGAGGAGATTGGGAGAGGAAGTTTGGGGTGGAATTTTTAAGGGAAGTTTTTGAAAAGGTTGAAGGGTTCGAGCAGGAAGGTGGCCCCGTGGGCCCTCCCCGCCCCCACCTTCCAACCTGCCATGGGCATAGGACCCGGAAATGAAATTCCTGTTACGATTTCACAATCATCGCAATCATCCAGGCTCACATCCTGAATCTCCAACCACCAATCAGTTGTACGGCAATTTAGTTTTCACACCAGCCACGGTATCAGACCGATCATGCTGCTAAACTATTTCATCGACCCTCCTAAGACAAGAGATTTCAACCACATTCACCTGATTTTTTCACGGAGAAAAAGTGAGGAAAAAACCCGGTCTTCCGCAATTACTCTACTGCAAGTCGCAAATTCAAAATCACTATACTTCACAATCAATTTGAAATCAAAATTCTGCGATGTATTACTGGATTGGATCAACAATAAATTCGGAACTGGCGGGATTTTGGTTAAGAATAACAACAAAAGAATGATTTTCATAAACTCAATCACCTCAAAACACTTCTCATGGAAAATTCAAAACTAAACCTCAGCGCTCCCTGGGATCAGGTGAAGGAATTACTGAAGGAAGCAAATTTCGAACTTACTGATTCCGACCTGGAATATACGCCCGGCAAGGAGGAGGAATTATTAGAAAGACTTTCGGTAAAGTTGAAGAAGGATAAATCAGCAGTGAAGGATTACATAGAAAGCGTTTCTGCAAACAAAGGCATTGCCTCCTGATTAGGGCACCCGCCGACTATCACTTGCCCAAACCCATTTTTTCTTTTTACAAATAGGACAAGCATGTTCTTTCACGGGTTGAATCTCCTTGGTAAATCCACAGAAGATGCAGGCATATTGTCCAACCTTCGTGATCTCCACCGTTTGTGCTAATAAAGTTCCCGGAAGAATTGGAAGCCCAAATCTTACATCTTCATCAGCATAAAAGAAGACACTCAGTTCTCCGTTTGTTTCCACGATCGCCTGACGAACCTGCCCGAGGTGAGATACACCTCTTACCCTGAGTTCGGAGAAAAATTCATCCTGTCCCAAGGGTTCCTTCTTGAAATTACTGATCGCGAAGCGGCCATCCTCGATCAGGCAAACCGGTTTTCCGTCCACAAGTGACTCAACCCTTGGATTTCGTCCTACCAGGTGAGTGACGAAGATGTAGAGTGAAACAACAATTGTGAAGACGATGAGTGCAGGCACAATGCCTACATCCTTGTAAAACATGGGGTCGCCCGCGGCAGAACCCAACCCGATAATTACGACTAATTCAAATACGGAAAGCTGTCGCACTCCCCGCTTGCCTAAAATTGCAAGGCTGACGAGTATAACGGAAAACATGATGAGTGTTCTTGTCGCAACTTCGAAAAGAAAACTCCAGTCTTCGCTGCCAACAAGAAACTCCTTCCAATTAAAACCATTTGTCTGGAGGAAATGCATGTTACATATTCCTGCGGTACTGTCCACCCACCTCGTACAACGCCTGAGTGATCTGACCCAGCGAACAATACTTCACAGTCTCCATTAACTCTGCAAATAGATTGCCATTGTTTACCGCTACGTCTTTCAATCGCTTCAGCATTTCGGGAGAACGGTCCTGGTTTCGCTTCCAGAACGATTGCAGATTCGTGATCTGCAGTTCCTTTTCCTCCTTCGTACTCCTGATCACCTCATTGGGAATGGTG
>CBINHQ010000500.1:0-2205 GCA_966250475.1 uncultured Chitinophagaceae bacterium | reverse complement strand
TGACTCCTCAGATTCATGAAATGCACCAGGCTGAAAAGCAACGCACTGATGACACAGATCCTTCCAATACTCACGCCCAGCTTTGAAAGATTCCAGGGAATGACAAACCGAAATGCCAGCTCTTCTATGAAGGTTGCCAACAAAGCTGACCCAAGTACAGGCGCCACGAGAGTGAAATCATGACTTAGATCTTTTCCATCAATCTTCAACAACAGATAAATACTGATAAGGACAATTGCCGGCAAAAGTTCTCGCCCAAACCGGAAGGAGGAAAAATCGAACAACCGGAACCTCATCCTTCCAATAAGAATCATCGCCAGGAGAATTACTAAAATGATGATTCGCTTGAGTTGGCTTGTTCCTATAAAGAACCCCTCTACAGTTTGCAATCCATCGATCTTTATAATGGAGACCAGCGGGAAAAGGGCCAACACAATAATAATAAACAGTATATGCATGCCTCAGATGTTAAACAAAGGGCGGACGTTACATCCGCCCTTTAATGATCCTTTATACGAATCACTGTTATGAACAGCTGTTTAATTCTAAAACGCCACCTCCACCTCACAAGACTCAATCATTATACACTGCCACCCCCACCATTCGCAGGCGGTGCAGGTTTTTCCATTCGTACAGGGACAGCCACACTTCTTGAACTTGCATTTAATCTTGATCCCTGGTCCGTCATCAAGCACTCCATCACTTCCACTCTCCCCTGCCTGCTTCATCGATACCGAATTGTTGTATTTGAATGACTGATCGATGATGGAAACAGGATTTTGCTTAAGCCTTGCACTACCCGCTGTTACTGGATAAGCTTCCATGGTTGTGTAGATACCATCACCGCTCACCCGATCATATCCACGCCCATTGTCGGCAAAGACCTTCCCGTTAAATCCAAATCCCACCGGGAGAGGACGCAACTTCCTGTGATCAGTCACCCTCACTTCGTATACCACTGTAGTTGCCGTCACCTCCCTGCTCTTCAAATCCGTAAATGAAATATTCTCCTGCAGATAATTCTCCGACCACTCCATCAATTGCTTCTGGCCAAACGAGTCGGCGGTCAGCGCCATCATACCCAGGAAGAAAAGCTGCACAAATATTTTCTTTCTCATAACCAATCGTTGAATAATGACCCTACTTTCAGATTCCGCGCTGTTTCAGGATAGTCCGCTGCAGCCAGTATGGCAAATAATGCCAGGAAGGATCCAACTAGTATCGCCCCTCCCGGCACGAACCAAAACCTAAACTGCTTGCACAAAGATGAATCCCCCACTGGCCAAAACGAGGGGATTTCGACGGGAAGTTGGGCGTTTTTTCAACGGATGGGCACGGGGAAAAAACGGCCTTTGTGATACGGAGCAAGCCGACTGTTACACACGGAGCACACGGATTTAACTGATGAACACGGATTTAGAGTACACGGGAGCACACGGATTAACGGAGAACACGGATTTGTAGTCGCGCAGTACACGGATTCTTGGGAAAACACGGCTTAAAGAGAAAAAATTAAGTCACGAACAAGAGAATTCCAAAAATCCGTGTCAATCCGTAAAATCCGTGTGCTCCGTGTCCAAAAACCAATGCCGCAGACATTCCGCCGCTGGCGGCAAATACCCCATGGCCACAATTGTACGCAACCGAGATTGCTTCAATATTTTCAATACTTTTTGAAACTTCAATAATCTTGCATAGCTTTGAACCATGAAACTGACTGAAGCAAAACAACAATTCATCAGCTCCTGGGGAGCATTCGGCACGCATTGGGGCATCAACCGCACAATGGCGCAAATCCATGCCTTGCTGCTGGTAACTCCCGATCCGCTCACACAAGACGACATCATGGAGCAACTCAATATCTCGAGGGGAAACACGAACATGAACATCCGCGAACTCATCAACTGGGGTCTCGTTGATCGGGTGTTAGTCGCAGGTGAGCGAAAAGAATTCTTCTCCGCCGAAAAAGACATTTGGAAAGTGGTGAAGCAGATCGTGAAGGAACGCAAGAAGCGAGAACTCGAACCCATGCTGAAACTCCTCGATCAACTCGAAGAAGTGGAAGGCGACAAACGCGATAAACACGTAAAGGCATTCGTCGATACTATCAGCGGAATCAAGAAACTCGGCACTCATGCCGACCGCACACTCGATAAGATGATCCAGGCCGAGGAGAATTGGTTTGTGTCGAGTTTGATGAAAATC
>CBINHQ010000499.1:0-2206 GCA_966250475.1 uncultured Chitinophagaceae bacterium | reverse complement strand
CTATCCTTATGCGCGTACTGCCGGAAGACTCATCAACGAGATCAACGAAAAACTCGAAGGCGTTACTTCAAAGAAGGAGCGAAAAAAATACATCAAGAGTCGTGAAAAGGAACTGAAGAAACAGTTCGGTGATCCACTCTCTAATCTTTCAGTTTATCAGGGTAAAGTGTTGATGAAACTAATCAACCGGCAGACTGGAAACAATTGTTACGAGATCATCAAAGAATACAAAGGTGGTGTAAACGCGAGGCTTTACCAGACGGTAGCCTTCTTCTTCGGCAGCAGCCTCAAACAAAAATGGGATCTCAATGATAAGGTCGATCGCCAGATCGAGAGTTTCGTCAATGAAATTGACGGGGCATGGTATGGGAATCCGTATAGAAGATGAGGGAGCAGGGACCAGTGAACAGGGAGCAGCCTGCCCTGACGAAAGTCAGGGTGCGGAGTGCGATGTGACTTCGGTTCGAAGAAACTACCTACACTTTCGAAACCCTTAAACCCAAACCTCCAACCTCAAACTCCCAACCTCAAACGCTCCCTTAAATCCCTCATCCTCTTTTCTAATTACCTTCGCATTTATGAAACTAGATATACTCGCTATCGGAGTCCACCCCGATGATGTGGAACTTGGGTGCTCCGGGACTCTAATCAACGAAATAAAGAAGGGAAAGAAGGCTGGAATTCTCGATCTGACACAGGGAGAACTGGGAACACGAGGAACTGTGGAGACAAGGTACGCTGAAGCGGCTGAAGCTGCGAAGATCATTGGCGTTTCAGTTCGTGAGAATCTCAAGATGCGTGACGGATTTTTTAAGAATGATGAGCAACACCAATTGCAACTCATTACTGCCATTCGCAAGTTCAGACCGGAGATCGTGATCGGAAATGTGATGCATGATCGTCATCCCGATCATGGTCGTGCTGGTCACCTTATAAATGATGCATGCTTCCTCTCGGGACTTGGAAAAATAGAGACGAAGGATGAGAAGGGAAATCTTCAGGAAAAATGGCGACCGAAATATGTGCTGCAATACATCCAGGATTACTATCACGAGCCCGACCTGCTGATCGACATCAGCGAAGTGTTTGAACAACGAATGAAATCAATTGAGGCTTATTCAACTCAATTCCACACCTCCTCAAGTCCGACAGACGGACCACAGACATACATCTCCACACCTGATTTCCTCGATAGCGTAATCGCCCGTGCACGTATGTTTGGAAAAAGAATCGGCGTGAAATACGCAGAAGGATTTCTTACCGAAAAGAAGATTGGAATCCGAGACCTGGACTCGCTCATTCTTATCGAAACATGAATTATCAATTAATTAATTAGCTAATTAACTAATTATTTAATTAGCTTAATTCTTCGAACCATACTGATCAAAATTCCTATCGCAGTAATAATAATCCCTGCCCAGAGGATATTTATGAATGGGAATTTGTAAGCCTTCAATGTGACATACTCGAGGATGGCGCTGGATTCCTTCAATCCAATCTCTGCCACATCTCCATTTACTTTTTCGAGACGAACAATCAGGCTTTCTGACATGACCGTATCGGGAATCGAAAGCAGGCTGCCTCCACGATCGAGTAGTAGTGCCTCGGATTCGTAGCTCGTCTTGTTGAACGACTGGACCTTCATCGAAGCGATTGAAGCCTTATCATCGGTAACAAATCCCTGGAGGGGGAGCGAATCCTTCGTGACGAGTTTCTCGAGTACGATGAATCCACGCGAGTAGAACACACTGTCTCCCGGCCTGAGGCTCACTGTGCGGAATGAAGCAGTGTCTTCGTTCTTCTCAGGATTAGGCAGAGCAGAAATGTAGGTGAACACATCATGATCCCAGTAATGCCTGGAGTCGGGGTTGGCCATCAATCCTTCATTTCCTTTGTAGTTCACAAAGGCGTTAGGGAAGAGTGTGAACTCCTCATCATCCGTGCGACTCTTGAAATGAATTTTGTAGTACCATTGCTGTTTCTTCGGGTGGGCAGAATCACTCAGATAAGTGACATCAAACTTCCCCATTCGCATTGGAAGCCCTTTTACCAATGTGAGGTTCTCACCGGTTTTCTCCTTGCTTTCCGGACCAAAATCGATGGGAATGCCACCGCGGTTGTAGGAAAGAATTTCTTTATTGGATGAGGAGATCAAAATACCAAGCAGCACTAACCCGAATCCAAAATGCGAGATCGAACCGCCGGA
>CBINHQ010000498.1:0-2209 GCA_966250475.1 uncultured Chitinophagaceae bacterium | reverse complement strand
CAGCCTTTGCTGTCTTGAATGTAAGCCTTCCATCCTGGTCACCATTGAGTACGTAATCATCCTGCAGCGGACTACCATCCAACTTGTAATAGCTTGTGGCGTTCACGGTTAATGAACTCGAAGAATAACGGCCATAGTCCACATCCACCGACAACTCCTTTCCCGTGGTATCGAATGTATGCTTCAGGTTCAGGTTTCCCATGAAGTTTTTATTGTGATCATTGTTCGTTGCCAACGACTGAAACGTACTCGCCGGCTGACCGTCGGGATCGATCACCTTCGAGCTGTTGTTGTTGTTGCGTTTGAAATGATTGAAGCTTGTGTTTAGAATGAAGCCCACAATCGTTTTGCCGGATGCATAGTAATCCATTCCCAACCGTGCCGTGTTTGATGAAAAAGGCATCTTTGAATAATTGTCTTTCAGGTCGCCACCATTGTACACTCCGTCTTCGAAGAAATTCCTGTCGAGAATAAGATGATTCAAGCCTACACGATAACCATAATTGTAATTCCCGAAAACATTCACTTTCTTATTCCTGTAATTAAAACTAGCTCCCGCATTTGCCTTCGGATAAATACCCTGACCATAACCTGCCGTTAGCGTTCCATTTATTCCCATTCGCTGATCCTTCTTCATTCTTATATCGATGATACCTGAATTTCCGGCCGCATCGTATTTGGCAGACGGATTCGTGATGATATCAATTCGATCGATCGAAGATGAAGGCAATCCTCTCAAATAGTTCGCAAGTTCTTGTCCACCCATGGCAGTCTGCTTTCCATCAATCATTATGATTACGCCGGATTTTCCACGAAGGCTTATCACATCATTATGATCGATGTTTACTCCCGGCGCACGCTCCAACACATCCAGCGCAAAACTTCCCGCGCTCACAATGCTATTCTCCACATTTACTACAATACGATCCGTCAGCCGCTGAATGAATGGCTTCCTCGTCGTTACAGTCACTCCCTGCAATTCATCCGCTAGTGGTGACAAAACCAACGCAGGCAAAGAAAGATTTGAAGATGCCAAATTAAATGGAGGTGAATACGCGCTCATCCTTCCAGTCATTCCTGCCCTGACCATATATTGATCCGATTCGATTCCTTCAAATTCGGCGTTGCCAGTTGCATCACTCAACGCAACCTTCACCAATGACGAATCCTTTGCGCGCAGCAACTCCACCGTCACGTCCGACAACGGCTTCTCCTTTTCATCCATTATGAGAATGCTGATGTTTCCTTTATCCTGTCCAACTATGATCTGCGAAAAAACGAGACAGGCAAAGAGAGCAAATAGTTTCCCCATGAACTTTGTTTGCCCTAATGTATGCGATAAACGAATTCTTTCGTAGAAGTTCTACACTAAGCTATCATGTTGGCAGATAAGCGGAAAGAAAACAGTATGAGAGAAATAAGTCCTGATTAATGCCCCTTCAACATTCTTTCACGCACAGCCTTGAATTCTGATCCTGGTTTCCATTGCGGCCATTTTTTTGTTGACGCCAACTTGCGTCCGACCTTGTACATGAGTTGAAGGTCATCGATTGCACCATCGAGTCGCCAGGTATCATCGAAATGATCGGAAGGCCTGTGGTATCGCTCCGCATTGTATTTCTCCTTCACTTCCTTCCCGTAGTTCGCATTCTCTTCCAGCACCTCCACACCACTGCTGGTGTAAAGCGCTGGCACACCAACCTTCGCAAAGTTGAAATGATCCGAGCGGTAATATGAACCTGCTTCCGGATTTGTCTCGTAAGTAATCACGCGGCCGACTTTATGCAATTCTTTTTCGAGATAGTCTTCCAGTTCCGATTGTCCCTGTCCAACCACAATGATGTCGTGTGTCTTGCCGTAATAATTCAATCCATCCATATTGATGTTGGCAAGCGTTTTCTCTAGCGGATACACCGGATTCTGCGCATAGTATGCCGAGCCCCAAAGCCCCTGCTCCTCTGCTGTTACGGCAAGGAAGATGATTGTCCGATCAGGTCTTGTCTTCGAACGCTTGAATGCCTTCGCCAATTCCAACAAACCGGCGGTTGCGCTGGCATTATCAACCGCACCGTTATAAATGGAATCGCCTTTTGCATCGGGCTTGCCAATGCCAAGATGATCCCAGTGTGCAGTATAGATGATGTATTCGTCAGGGAACTTTGAGCCGGTGATCTTCGCAATTACATTGTTGGAGGTGTTGTATTCCGTC
>CBINHQ010000497.1:0-2213 GCA_966250475.1 uncultured Chitinophagaceae bacterium | reverse complement strand
CGATTGGTCCTTGTGCACAGTCTCAAACTGTGAGTAGCTTGTGTTCTCGGGCAGGTGAGGCTTCAATCCTTCATATAACCTGTGTTCAACAATTGAGTCAACCTCGGGACGTGGATCGCGGATGAGATACGGCGTAGTGATCTCGAGTGTCTTGTTATCACCTACGGTCTTGATCACAGAATTCTCACCTTCGAATGTTGCCTGCAAATCGTTACGCACTTTCTCTACATCAACCTTCTGTCCGAAGTCAATGGTATAGCTGCGGCCACCGTCGAATTCCACACCATAGTCAAAGCCATTGATGAATGATGCAACCCCTAGTCCGAGAATGATAAACGAAATTATATATGTTACCTTCCTGAACTCAATGAATTTATACTTCGCATGCTTGAAGATTTTCCTGGAAATCGGCGTGAAGTATTCGAGGTGTCTCTTCTTGCTGGTAAACCAGTCACTGATCCAGCGGCTCACAAGGATTCCGCAGAACATGGAAAGAAGAAGACCGAGGATCTGTGTGGTAGCAAAACCTTTCACAGGACCGAGACCAAAATAGAAGAGGATGATCGCGGTGAGAAGTGTAGTGATGTGACCATCGAGTACCGGTGGCAGCGATCGCTTGTAACCTTCATTAATCGCGGTCTGGTAACTCTTGCCTCGAGTGAGTTCTTCCTTTATGCGTTCATAGATGATTACGTTCGTATCCACGGCCATACCGATCGTAAGTACAAGACCGGCGATACCGGGAGCTGTGAGCGTGGCCCCAAGTCCCGCAAGCACACCAATGGTGAATAGCAGGTTCAGGATAAGCGCGATGTTAGCAATCCATCCGCTCGTGTTGTAATATACAAGCATCAGGAGGAAGATCACGATGAATGAAATTCCGAATGCAAGCATGCCCGACTTGATCGCCTGTTGACCGAGTGTTGGACCCACTTGTTGTTCCTGTACGATCTTGGCGGGAGCGGAAAGTTTACCGGCCTTGAGAATGTTAGCAAGGTCCTGCGCTTCTTCCACGGTGAAACCGCCAGAGATGCTGGAGGTTCCTCCTTCAATTGCGTCGTTCACACGGGGGGCGGAATAAACAATATTATCGAGTGCAATCGCGATGCACTTGTTGTCACTTGGATCACCTGGGCGTCCTGCAGCTTCTGTAGTCATCTCTGCCCAGATCCTTGCGCCCTGGCTGTTCATAGTCATCGTAACCTCGGGCTTACCCCCTGGGTCGAAGTCTTGCGCAGCAGAAACGATCACATCACCTTCAAGCCTTGCCCTGTCGCGATTGTGGGTCTTGATTGCATACAACGTAACGAACGAAGATTTCTTTTCGGGAATGCCATACATCCACACCAGGTCGGCGGGGAAGATGCCCTTGAGCGCGTCGCTCTGGAGATAGCCTCTCACCAACGAAGTGTCGTTGATTGCCACCATGCCGACTGTTCCATTGCCAAACGGACGACCAGTGCTGGGATCAAAGGAGAAAGAGATGTATCCTCTCAGTATTTTCTTCGCTTCTGCATCAGGATCAGATTCACTCACTGTCGTTCAAGTGTCGGTGGTAGTAGCGATATCAGAAATATTTCCGGTAGTATCTACTGTTCCGGTAGTGTCTTGAGCAGTTGTATCAATCTTCGTGGCAGTGTCTATCTTCTCCTGCCCGCCCATCATTGCGTAGAAGGCTTCATCAGCCTTTATAACTTCCTGGAAGATTTCAGAGAGATCATACACCTCCCAGAACTGGAGGTTTGCAGATGATTGCAGGTACTTGCGTACGCGCTCTTTGTCCTGCAGGCCGGGCAATTCCACCACAATGATTCCGCGCTCAGGATCTGGGTTGATGCTGGGCTGTGCCACACCAAACTGGTCGATACGGGTGCTGAGTACTCTGAAGGTATTGTCGAATGCGTTCCTTGCCTGGGTGTTGAGGTATGACCTTACTGCCTGGTTGGATGAATTAACATTGATCTGTCCGCCACTTGCCGCAGAGAAGATCGATGCGAGCTTGCCATTCGGGTTGAGCTTCTCATATTCTTCAGCAAACAGTGTTATGAAGTTTGCATCGCTGTTAGCCTTGCGAAGGTCTGCGTTCTCTATTGCCTTTAAGAAGTTGGGATCTTTCGAATTATTGGAGAGCGATTTTAGTAGACCTGTCATATCTACGTCCATCGTCACGCTCATACCACCCTGGAGGTCGAGACCGAGGTTGAGTTCTTCCT
>CBINHQ010000496.1:0-2221 GCA_966250475.1 uncultured Chitinophagaceae bacterium | reverse complement strand
TGAAGCTGCAATGATGATAGGCAGACCGCTGAGAATGTACAGCGATACTTTGTGATGAGTGATGTATTGCATGTAGTGGCCGAGGCTGGCAGAAGGCTGCTCAACACTGTCGCCATCCCAGACGAGACCGAATGAACCAACAAGCTTTTCAGGAAGCTCATGAGGCGGAAAGGATCCAAGGTGACGCGCATTCGTGAAGGATTCATCCATTGAAAACATTCCTGGGCCATACAGATTGAACTTCAGATCAGGCTGCGAGGTCGCCAGCAGTGGAAGGTTTTTCAGGAAGCCACTCTTCTCAAGGTTGCCGGCGAAAACAATCTCAGAGGATGCAATTCGAGTTTGGACTGCAGAATTTGCCAGGAAGTCGAAGAACTCAACATTTGCGGACACCGCATCCTCCTTCACGTGTTCATTGAGCCAGGCTCGCATGGATTCATTATGGACGATGAAGAAATTGAACCGCCGGAGGAAATCAATTTCTTCCTTCAACACGTTCTCGTCACCATCCTTGAGTCCGTTGATGTCCATGATGAAGCAAATGCATTTCACTGACTTCTTCTTTGAAAGCATTCTCAACAAGAGCCTGATAACCGAAGCATAGATCGGAAAGAGAAACACAACTGTCGAATTTTTGGGAAGCGTCCACAAAAGTTTCAGCAGGAAGACTAGTCTACCAATTTTCGCTCCAGGCGAGAAGCTGTGATGGTGCGGAAACACGATGGGCGAATAGCCAAGTGACAGTAGGACCTTTTCCGCATCTGTGCCTCCTACTCCGCCGTGCTGGTATTCCTCCTGAAGGAACTGCTGTACGAAGTATTTGTTTCCATTCCCTTTCATCTGGAAGTTCCCCTCCCTGAAACAAATTCCCTGATGTTACGTGCCAGCTCGAGCGCCGGTTTATTGCGAACGGCCAGCAGCCATGCTGTATAAATAGCGATGCAGCCAAATGCGGAAAGCAGTACTGTTGGCAGCAGTTCAAGTCCTGTCGTGCGCAACGTTAGCACAAGCGGGATGAAGAACAATGTCCCGGTGATTGCATGAAGTATGGTTCGCGGATCGAAAACATTGATTCCCTTTCCAAGTTTTTGAACATAATAAAAATTCAGCGCGGTAGTGATCGCTTCAGCAATGATGATGGCGACACAAGCGCCTTCGAAAGAATAGAAATAGGAAAGCGTGAAGGCTAGCGGAACGAAGATCGCCACGGTGATGAGCAGGCTTCGAAGAACTAGTCTTTCCTTGTCAAATGGTAGCAACACTTGTTTGTTGAGGAACAATCCAATTGCTTTAATCAGTGGATAGAATGCGAGTATCTTCAAACAATTGCTCACGGGGAAGAATGCATCGCCAAGATAGAGTGAAGTGAAGGAATCGGCCAACAGCCAAACTCCGGCAGCCAGCGGAATGGTGAGAAGGAGCACCCATTGAAATGAAATGGACACCACCCTTCTGAATTCATTCTCCTCCCCTCTCGAAAGCCTTGAGACGAGGTTTGGATAAAACACGAGCAAGGGATCGGTGATCAGATTTGTGCCCATTCGCACAATCCTCGATGCAAGGGCGTAGAATGAAACAGCGGTCGCCGAAACCGCGAAGCCGAGTATCACACTGTCTAACATCAGCATCACGCTGTAAGTAAGGCTAATGCCATACATTACCATTGTCACGCTGAAGTGCCTCCTCCACCCGCTTCCTTTCAATCCGAATGGAACTTCCTTCCTTAAAACTATAAGGTTCCAGACAACCGTTGCAATGGCGGAAAGAACGATGATCGCGTAGTAGATGAAGTAATCTTCCGGCGCTTGCAACAGGATGAAGATGGATGCGAGTCCCAGCAGCCTTACGATGAGCGATCGCAAAGCGATGTAGCCGAACCGTTCCTTACCCCAGAAATACCACTCGCAACTGAATGCATTGACGATGAGAAAAGAAAGCGAGAACCAAATCAGCCTCGGATCATTCACGCGCTGGTATGCAAATATCACGAACGCACCATAGAGCACGATGGCTGCAAGGCTGGTACGAATGTGAAGACTCAACAAGTCCGAAACGAGGTTCTTCATCACAACCGCGTCATCCTTGCGGCGAGCAACTTCGCGAATTCCGTATGTAACGACTCCAGCCTCGGCGATGACGACGAAGTAATAGGTAAACGCATCGATGAAACTCACGCGACCCAATCCCTCCGGATCCAACACCCGCGTGATGTACGGAATCG
>CBINHQ010000495.1:0-2226 GCA_966250475.1 uncultured Chitinophagaceae bacterium | reverse complement strand
CAAGCTTAAATGTACTGATAAGAATCATGTTTTTAATGGTAAAAACAAAGCAAACTATTAGTTTTATGCTAAAATGGACAAATTGGACATATAATGGACATATACAGAAATTCCCAGTTCATCGGCATTTAACAATTCAAGCTCCAGCGCAAGTGCTGCGGCTTCGAGTTCAAGTGGATTTAGTTTTTTCATAGTTCGTTCTTCTCTTACATTCATAACTCGTTCAAATAGTTCTTCAAAAGAATCTACCACTACATCAGAATCATTTCGCAATGGTGCGGCTCCACTGGGTTTTGGCTTTCGTCCGGCAATCAGAATCAGCCTCACATCAAACGAAGTACCTTGTCGTGAGTAGAGTTTATGGCCATCGATGTTGACCACATCGCGCACGTGGTAACGACTATAGAGGTAGTTGAAAAATATTCTGTTCTTACCGGCTTGTATTCTTCCCTTGCTGTCCCACTGCGTATGCCCACCAATGATGATCACAGCCTTTCCGTCATCGAGCATTGTATCCAGTGCGCGTAAGGCCATGAGGTGATCGAGTACGCGGATCGGAAACGTATCATACTTCACTGGTTTATCCAATACACCAAAAGGTGGGTTCGTGATTACGGCATCAAACTTCTTTTCAAAGCCTTTGAATGGAAGGGTAGCATCCTGGCTTAATACCTGACTATAACCTTGATCAAGTAGATTCGATCTGCGCAAGGAATCGATTTCATTGACAACCACATTTCGCGGATGCGCTGAAATGGTGAGCAATCCGTTTCCGGCTGAAGGTTCAAAGACCGAAACATTCTGGTCAGCATTCACAAACATGCCGGCGAGAAACGAGATTGGTGCAGGTGTACTGTATTGCTGGAGCATCACACTTTGGCTTGTGCGATGCGAGAGATTAACCTGTTGTTTGTAGAGTGCAACAATGCGGAAGTATCTGTCCGGTATGCTCTCTTCCAGGTGAGCCAGTTCTCTGCCCTTCAATACAATTGCAAGTTCAGTATATTCTTTCACCTGCGTTTTGTCACTGATCATATAAGATGCAGCAATCTTCTCAATGGATTTCTTATTATGCTTTACTCCGGCATCCAGTTCCCTGCGGATGTGTTGAAGAAAAAGTGTCTTGTTGATGACCGATGTCATGCACGTTGCTATTGAAACAGGAACTTAGTATTTAAGATCAATACAGGTTAACGATTCTGAACGAATTGAAACGACTCCGAATGAATTTGAATGATCAGAGTACTCCTTCGTCTGCAAAAGAGTAATAACCGTTCTTGGTGATAATGATATGATCAAGCAATTGAATGTCGAGTATCTTAGCTCCTTCCTTCAATTTCTTAGTTAAATCAAGATCCGGTTGACTTGGTGTTAGATTTCCGCTCGGGTGATTGTGCGATACCAGTATCCCCACACTGGCACTGGCCAAGGCTGTTGCCAGAATGAGTCTGCGATCTGCAATGGTAGCGTTGATACCACCGATGGTATGGTTGTAGTATCCCAGGATTTCATTTGCCTGGTTGAGATAGAGTGTGATGAAATGCTCCTGCAATTCCAGCGAACCTGCCCGGAATGTTCTGCGAATAAAATCGGCTGCATTTCTTGAGTTCGTGATCTTGCCCAGGAACTCCTTCCTGGTGCGGGTGTACGAAATCTTGATTTCAGGTACGCCTTCTTCCGGAATCAGACCAAGGCCGAAGACTGCCTTCTCGCGCTCCAGCTCGTAGCGAGGTAATTTCACTGCTCTCTTTTTCATGGTATGTTGCTTTTACCCAAGAAAAGTAGAACTACTGACGATGATGGGTTAATGATTTTAAATGAATCTGAATGATTACGAGTGTTTTCGGGCGTTAAAAAATAAATATCAGGAGGGACATAGGGAAAACGCCTCTTTCTGCGAGTATATAATAGAACATCACTACTATTTCAATGAAGGAAAACATCTACACCCTACTGATGCGCAAGTACACCATTGGTCTCACCACCGATGAGGAAGACGATGTGCTTTTCGACTGGATCGATAGAGACGAGGAGCACTCTAACTATTTCATCTGGTTTACAACTCTTGTTAACCCGGCTATTGACTCAGAAACCCAAAAGTTGCTTGCATATGAATTTCCAAAGGATCGAAAAGGCTTTAGAATGACCGAAGAGGAATTTGATGAAGCAATGTTTAATACTCCCCGAAATTCAGACCACAGGTTAAGTTTATCTAAAACACTAACT
>CBINHQ010000494.1:0-2235 GCA_966250475.1 uncultured Chitinophagaceae bacterium | reverse complement strand
AACGCCGTCGTTCCCACTCATTTTCATGATGACTGCCTCGGCGGACTAAACGCGTTTCATGATAAAGGCATTCCTTCCCATGCAAATACCAGGACTATCGCACTCGCGCTGGAGAATCAGTTCGCCGTGCCGCAGAACGCCTTCACGGATTCGCTTGTCATAAAAATCGCTGATGAAACTGTGCTTGTGAAATACTTCGGCGAAGGCCACACCTCCGATAATGTTGTAGGCTATTTCCCTTCTGAAAATGTGCTATTCGGCGGCTGCCTGGTGAAGTCCCTCAATGCCGGCAAAGGATTCCTCGGCGACGCCAACCTTTCCGAATGGCCGAAGACTGTGGAGATGGTCAAAGCCGCCTTTCCGGAAGTAAGGTACGTAGTACCTGGTCATGGCAATCCGGGTGACAGTGCTTTGCTCGGGTACACTATCCGGCTATTCAAAGCTCCAATAACAAATTAAGATGAACAATTCGAACATGCGCAAACTCTCACTCTTCATCGCATCGAGTCTCGATGGCTACATCGCTGGTCCCAATGATGATCTCAGCTTCCTGCAATCGGTGGAACAGGAAGGGGAGGACTATGGCTACGCGGAATTCACCTCGACGATTGATACGATCATTTTAGGCAGGAAAACCTATGACTGGGTTCTCAATCACGTTGGCTCCGCGCATTACGATAACGGTCAGCGGGATGTGTATGTGATCACCCGGAACAGCCGGCCGGATATTGGCAGGACCAAATTCTACTCCGGCGATATCGGCGAATTGGTTGATCGTCTCAAGCAGGAAGAGGGAAAAAACATCTACTGCGATGGCGGAGCGGAGGTGATCGACGCGCTGCTCAAACTGGACAAGATTGATGAACTAATCATCTCAATTATACCAACACTGCTGGGTAGTGGTACCAGGCTGTTCAAGGACGGAAGGCCATCACAAGAGTTGGAGTTTGTAGAGGTAACGAGCTTCGGGTCGGGGTTGGTGCAATTGCATTACAGGAGGAAGACAAATTAGGTTCTACATTTCATCACCCCCTCACGCTCTGCATGGCGGGCATTTCCTCAGATTTTATCATTTCTCAAATGGGTTTACGGTTTTCCGTAAGGTTGGGACTTTGAATTGGATTTAGATATTAAGACATTCGCTCCAGATATTTGATTTAAACGCAATGCGCGCAGAGTAGATAGCAAAGCTCGCGGAGGCAACCATTAAGCATACCTGCCCTTTTTGAAATTGAAGTATCCCTCTGCGTTCTTCGCGGCAGAATATCATTAGACCCGCAAAGGGTGTAAACCTTGGCGACCGCTGCGTTTAACAAAAATATATACAAGCCACCAACCACCTTTCACTAAAAGTGAAGAACCATTATTATGTCCTGGGTCTTGAACGAACCGCCCGGGAGGAAGAGATCGAACACGCGTTCAGAGCGCTTGCATTGAAGTATCATCCCTCGCGTAACGGAGGGGACCGCTACTGCATTGACCGTTACAACCGCATTTGCGAGGCTTATGAAGTTTTAATAGACTCCTCAAGGAAGGCAGCCTACGACAATTCTCTAAAAGAATTACACTTTGAAAAATCTGCAACACTTGTCGATGCAGACACTTTCCAACACGATCGCATTTCTCAATCTCCCGAGGAGAGAATTGTTGCGATTACAGTCTGCAGTAGCGAGTCACAGAATGCAATGACTCAAATGTCATGTACCAGTCCGCGAACTGTGGACATTAAGAAAAATGCAGAGTTGACATTCGAAGACAAATCATGGATTTTACTCGCAAGTGCGTTGTCGGTTGGTAGTATCGGAATCCTGATGTCCCGCAGGTTTCGTGCGGAAGGCTTTGCGAGAAAATCTAAGCAGGCAGGGGTGATGTCGGCTCTTGGGGTGGCGGGTATCATTCTTTTCATCATCCTGGTGCGATACCTGCGATCTATTTATGTGTATTGAGAATGAGTGAAGTTTCGGACAAGCCAATAATACCGCAACGAGATCCGGATGACAGGTTGAGTGCAGGGTTGCAGATATTATCATTCTGCATTCCGATTGTTGGAGCTATCATTTTTTTCTCGGAGAAGGATAAGCATCCCAACAAGGCAAGCGCTGCATGGCGTGCCGCATTGTTAGGATTTGTGTTGGGCGTGCTGATTATTTTCCTTATGGCGATGGGGCAACCAGGGGAGTAGTTGATTAGCTAATTACTTAATTAGTCAATTAGCTAATTATTAGGTTAATTTAT
>CBINHQ010000493.1:0-2244 GCA_966250475.1 uncultured Chitinophagaceae bacterium | reverse complement strand
CTTGGTTATATCCACTTCTGGGTTACGATGATCGGCGCTTATCTGATCTTCTGGCCAATGCACTACCAGGGTCTTGCAGGTATGCCCCGCAGGTACATGGATAAGAGCATCTGGACTTCGTTCAACCAGTTTGGAGACCTCGATAAAATGATTACCGTAGTTACGATTATCGTATTCGCGGTGCAGTTGATGTTTGTATTCAACTATCTGTATTCAATGTTCAAGGGAAGGAAGGTTACTTCCACCAATCCCTGGGGCGCTAACACTCTTGAGTGGACAACACCAATCAATCCCGGTCATGGTAACTGGGAAGGTGAAATTCCCGAGGTGCATCGCTGGGCATATGATTATGGAAAAGATGGAAGAGATTTCATTCCGCAAACCGAACCAATCGGAGCGAATGAAAGCAAACATTAGAATTAACTAATTAGCTAATTGGGTAATTAGTTAATTAAAATAGTGAAAGCTGTGAAGAATCGTATCAGAGACTATTTTTTGTTGATCAAGCTTTCGCTGAGTATAATGGTGGTGTTCAGTAGTGTGATGGCGTTTGTGTTGGCACCTTCATTTGGAGAGTATCAGGATAAGTGGATCTGGGTGATCTTGCTCTTTGTTGGCGGCATGTTGGTTACCGGCAGCGCCAATGCTATAAACCAGGTGGTGGAGAAGGATACCGATGCAATGATGAAGAGGACGGGAAATCGTCCGATTGCAGCGGGACGAATGACACCTGCAGAAGGATGGGCCTTCGCACTCATCGCGGGAGCGATCGGTGTGTTCATCCTCGGAAAGTTCTTTAATATATTATCTGCGAGCCTTGCGGCGTTTAGCTTGTTCCTTTACGCGTTCATCTATACTCCGCTGAAGAAGGTAAGCTCGATTGCCGTTCTCGTTGGTGCGGTTCCCGGAGCGCTGCCCTGCCTCATTGGCTGGACGGCCGCTGAGAATGCGCTTTCCACCGGTGGATGGGTGCTCTTCGCGTTGCAATTTCTCTGGCAGTTTCCGCATTTCTGGGCGATTGCCTGGCTTGCACATGGAGATTATTCAAAGGCAGGTTTCAGACTGTTGCCTTCCGAACGGGGACCGACAAAATTCACTGCGCTTCAAACCGTAGTGTATTCGTTGCTGATCATTCCGGTTTCGGTGGCGCCCTACTTCACCGGTATGTGCGAATATGAAACATTGGGAGGATTGATCGGGCTGATACTCGTGTTGCTCGCTGATCTTTTCATGCTGGCGCGTTGCATTACATTATACAGAAAAATGGACGTGCAGTCGGCAAGAAAGGTAATGTTTGGAAGCTATATGTACCTGCCGGTCGTATTGCTTGCCTTACTGATGAGTAAAATTTGATTAAAAAATAAAGTGAGATGGATATCGTGAGCAATCAACAAAGAAAGAAAATACATCCCTACAAGTTTGCCTTGTGGGTGGCCATTGCAAGCATCATCATGATGTTTGCGGGTTTAACCAGCGCCTTCATCGTGAAGAGCAATCTGGTAGGCTGGAGCAATATTGAAATGCCAGCGGTATTCTGGTATTCTACAGCCACGATGCTGATAAGCAGCGTCACCGTGCAAATGGCCTTGCGCTCTTTTCAACACAGGGAGATGAATAAGTATCGTCTCCTGATCGGAATCACACTCGTGCTTGGATCACTGTTCATCGTGCTCCAATTCGTAGGATTTAATGAACTCTGGCAACAGCACATCAGGTTCATTGGATCAGCGGGAGCGGGACAGTTCCTGTATGTGATCTTTGGCTTGCACGGAATCCACGTGCTCGGGGGCGTTATCGCAATGATCATCATGGTTGCGAGAACGTACTTCGGAAAAGTTAGATCATACAATGTGGCGCCAGTGGAAGTGATAGCAACCTATTGGCACTTTGTAGATATTTTATGGATCTACCTGCTGATATTTTTCATTGTAGTAGGGTAGAATAAAGGAGAAGAATTAATAAACTGAAATAACCAACATGTCGACAACAGCAACAGCGCATCGAACCAGATGGTGGAGCGGAGGAAAGAGTCCCTTCAACGTTGAATATGGGAAACTGATGATGTGGTACTTCCTGATGAGCGATGCTTTTACATTCGGTGCATTCCTTATTTCATACGGAACCATTAGGTTCAGCCAAAACTACTGGCCCGACCCCAACACGGTTTTCAATGCATTTCCCGGGGCTGGCCACGCCGATCTTCCGCTCGCATTCGTGAGTGTGATGACCTTCATCCTCATCCTT
>CBINHQ010000492.1:0-2244 GCA_966250475.1 uncultured Chitinophagaceae bacterium | reverse complement strand
ATGAACTGATGTCGAAGAACACGAGCCATGTTATTAGAATAAAGATGCCGGTAGGAGAGACAGTAACCTTCAACGATCTCATTCGCGGCGAAGTTGGTTTCGACACGAGCCTCATTGACGACAAGGTTCTGCTTAAGGCTGATGGCATGCCAACTTATCACCTTGCTGTGGTGATCGATGATTACCTGATGAAGATCACTCACGCGTTTCGCGGGGAGGAATGGCTGCCTTCATCTCCCGTTCACATTCTTCTATGGAAGCATCTCTTTGGATTGGAAAGCATGCCTAAGTGGGCGCACCTTCCCCTCATACTTGGACCTAATGGGAAGCTAAGCAAACGCGATGGAGCGAAGTACGGCTTCCCGGTTTTTGCGATGACATGGACCGATCCTGCAACTGGAGAAACGACTGAAGGTTTCAGGGAAAAGGGATTTCTCCCCGAGGCATTCATTAACCTCCTTGCGATGATTGGATGGAACGATGGAACGGACAAAGAAATTTTCACCAAGGAAGAACTCATCAAATTATTCTCCATCGAGAGAGTGCAGAGTGCAGGAGCGAAGTTCGATTATGAAAAGGCGAAGTGGTTCAACCACGAATGGATAAAGAGATTGTCAATAGAAGAATTCAAATCACACCTCCTTTCATACCTTGATGAGAAGGATGAAATGCAGAAGAACCCGGGAAAGCTTGCGATGGTGATAGAACTGGTGAAAGATCGCTGCATCTTGCTCAGCGATTTTCATGAGCAGGCTGGATTCTTCTTCAACGCACCACAGGAATTCGATCTTGATTCCGTCAGGCCAAAGTGGACTCCGGAAAAGAAAAGCTTCTTCGAAAACTTCATCGGTGAAATGAAAGCAATCGACACTTGGGAAAGCGCATTCATAGAAGATGCGTTCAAGAAGATGGCAACATCACAAAACATTAAACCCGGCGAATTGCAGATGCCGTTCCGCATCATGCTGGTGGGAAGAAAATTCGGTCCGCCCGTATTCGACATCGTAACTGTTTTGGGAAAGGAAGAAGTTGCCGAAAGAATACGTACTTTTCTCTCCCGTATCTAAATCGTGAAACTGCTTAAACACACAGATAAATGAATCGCCCGCTACGAGTACTTGTTGCAAAGGTCGGACTCGATGGACACGACCGCGGAGCCAAGGTAATAGCCACCGCTCTCCGTGATTCAGGAATGGAAGTCATCTAC
This sequence comes from uncultured Chitinophagaceae bacterium, assembly GCA_966250475.1. Classification (GTDB taxonomy): domain Bacteria; phylum Bacteroidota; class Bacteroidia; order Chitinophagales; family Chitinophagaceae; genus CBINHQ01. The sequence goes on along the minus strand of CBINHQ010000492.1, from coordinate 1,037 downwards.
ACCGGCCTCAGGCAAACCCCGGAAATGGTAGTGAGCGCCGCACTGCAGGAAGATGTGGATGCCATCGGCGTAAGCATTCTCAGCGGAGCACACATGACCGTGTTCCCACGCATACTCGACCTCATGAAGGAAAAGGGATTGAATGATGTGTTGTTGACTGGAGGAGGAATCGTTCCAGAAGAAGACATCAAAGAATTAAATGCTCTTGGTGTAGGAAAACTATTTGCACCCGGTACACCCACATCGGAAATCGCCAATTACATTAAAGAATGGGTGAAAAAGCACAGGGATTTTTAATTAATTAGCTAATTAACTAATTAACTAATTAACTAATTGACTAATTAATTACCAATTAGCTCCCTGCTCCTTATTTATCCTCTCCGAAAAATCTCTCGGCTTTGTAAACTTCCAGTCAGGATCGTAAGGAACGAACCATGAGATCCACAGGCTTCGTGAGAGTCGCATCAACCATGGTTGTAGTACCAGAAGAACAACTGCATTCACGCCAATCCAGTAGAAGAAGCGATTATCATAAACCGATAGTCCGATGGTGAGCCACCAGATGGCGAGGCTGACGACACTCAATGCAACGGTGATCGCATAGCTCACGTAGCTTGTGCCGTAATAGAAACCAACTTCTATTTCGGTGGGCTGTCCGCATACCGGGCAATGTTCATTCATCTTCATGTTATCCTTGAGCCTGATGGTAACTGGATTCGCAAACAACTTTCCCTGCCGGCACCTTGGGCAGCGACATCCAATAGTTGAAGCGAGATAGCCACGATTTGTTTTGTTTGGCATTTCCATTGAAATTAAGTGAACCGGACTCTGAGTCCCTTAGCCGGAAGAAGGGTTTCTGCTTGCAGTCAGGTGGGAGGTTTCAGGTTGCAAAGTTAGCCAGGTTTGAGCAGCGGAACATTGATCTTTCTCACATAAGGTAGCGCAGGAGATCAGGAAATAACCTTTTCCATCTGGCTGCTCCTGCTTCCCTTAATCAACAAATAGGCGTCCTGAATGTTTTCATTCGACCACCATTC
>CBINHQ010000491.1:0-2248 GCA_966250475.1 uncultured Chitinophagaceae bacterium | reverse complement strand
ATAAGTAGAATAACCGCCACCCCGTTCTTATCATACTGCACATCCAAATCCGCACTAATCGAACTCGCTCTCTCATGCATTTCGCGGACGAGTTCATCGATTGATTCGGAGTTTAGTTCGAGGTTTGCTGTGGGATCCTGGAGTTTTATGGAGAGCTTGTTTCGGAAGAGGTCGATGTGTACCAATGTATCCTTTCCTCCTGCGTATTGCACCATCATGATCAACGCTGCCTTGAAAATCAGGAAGGCTTCGTGGCGCGTTTTCATGTCGAGCTTGAGTGATCGCACTTTTTTATCGATGGCTAGTTCGATATTACTTCCATGCCTGTTCTTCAGCGAGTCGGTGAACTCCATCATTCGAAGCAGCGATTTCTGCATGGTATCGTTTGCGGGGTCGATACTCCAGAGAATGTCGTCCATAGCAGTGATCATGTAATGACTCTTGCGGCTGATCTGGTCAATGAATTCTTTGGAACGCTCGATGTCTTTATCGGCTTTGATCCTTGCCATCTCGCTGAGGAGATTTATGTTGCTCAACGTGCTGTTTACTTCCTCATGCAGGTTGACGGCGATTTCGGTGCGCACCTTCTGCAGCGCCTTCAGCCTGTTCATTCTCTCGCGGTCGAACCAATAGAATATCGCGGCCATTGTCAATGCAAGCAGGCAGAAGAACCACCACGTTCTCCAGAAGGGTGGGTTGATCACGATTTCGAGCGTGGTTGTGTTGAGGCCCGTATTTCCTTCCGCATCCTGGCTCTGCACCATGAAGGTGTAGTGTCCCGGAGGAAGGTAGGAGTAGATTGCCTGGTTTGACTTGTCGGCAATGATCCAGTCCTTGTCCATTCCCTCGAGTTTGTACCGGATGAGATAGGTTCCGTTGTAGCGGAGTCCGGAGAATTCAATCACGATGGAGTTATCATCGGGAGCGAGTGAGATGCGTTTCTTCTTCAGCAGCGAGTCAACCAGCAAGGGAGTGTTCATCAACTGGAAGCCGGTGATGGTAATGTCGGGCGAGACCTGGTTGATGGAAACCTCGGAAGGGTTGAAGACCACGAACTGGTTGTCGGCGCCGAAGACGATCTTTCCATCTGGCAGCACGTACGATGCGGCGAGCACGAACCTGTCGTTGCCGATACCATCTATGCGGTCGAAGTGAATGAAGATGCGATTCTGCAAGTTTACTCTGAAGATGCCACTGCTGGTGGAGAGCCAGAGGTATCCGCTCGCATCGCGCTCCATTGACGATATGAAATTCGGAATGGACTCGGGCATGCGAATGGTATTCGTGATCTTTTTCTTTTTGGTGTGAAAGATGTGAAGACCCGATGCGGCGATGATCATGGTGGTATCGTCGTATTGCAACAGCGAGACAGGATTATCGGTCAGAAGTTTTCTCTCCTCCGGTTCATAGGTGCCGAAGTGCATCAAAGTCTTCTCAGTCGCCGGGTCGAGCACATACACTCCATGCGCGAAAGTGGCAATCCATACCAAACCTTCGTTGTCGATGTTGATCTTCGCGATGCCATTGATGGGAATGTCCTTTACCTGCGAAACTCCATCATCGAAGCGCTTTCTTCCCTTCTTCGCATCCCACTTAAACACGCCGAGACTTTGTGTGCCCATCCATAGGTTGCCCAGCCTGTCTTCCGCCACCTGGCGAATGGTGCGGTTTTTTAAAATTGCTGGGTTGAAATATTCAATCGTTCGTGTTGCTTCATTGTATTTTATGATGCCGGGCTGACATCCCATCCATATAATGTTGTCTTCCTTCGAACGATACATACTCCACGCAAACGGCAGGCGAACTGTATCCACACCACGGATCTGCAATGACAGTTGTCTGAAGGTCGTGTCAAATGCATACAGGCCATCGCTCCATGTGCCCACGAGCAGCCTTCCACTCTTCTCGAGCATGAACGACATCACCGAGCCATTGCCTGGCAACTTCGTGACTCTGCTCACCTGTCGCACGTTGGTGAAGAACTGCGAGGCAGGATTGAAGCGATACACGCCGTTGTTGTTGGTGGCAACCCAGACATTGTTTTCTACATCCTCAAACAAATCATTTACGCGATCGTAGTGTATACTTTGTTCATTCCGGTATTCGTTCATCACCGGCTCGAATCTCTTCTCCTTTTCCAGAAACCGCGCAAACACATCGAGGCCCTTCATCCAAATGGTGCCATCACGCTGCTGCATGAAACCCCTTGTTTCGTGATAGCCTTTGCCGGTGAGGCGATGTTCATCCA
>CBINHQ010000490.1:0-2257 GCA_966250475.1 uncultured Chitinophagaceae bacterium | reverse complement strand
GGCAAGAACACTGAGAGCTCATCTTCATTTCGAACTCTTCCGCTGGTGGGCAACCGAGTACGATCGCAATTCAACAGCGCTTGCTGTGCCGTATGTGAAGGTGTTCGACATCGAGCAGAAACCTTCGCGGCCTACCGTGAAAGAGTTCTATGATGAAATGGAAGCAGATCTCAAGACGGCAAGAGAGATGCTGAGTAATACCGACAGGCCGATACAATCGCTTACTTCCACCGCAGGCACCGAGCGTGCGTATGTGGACAGGCTTGTGGCTGATGCCTTGCTCGCGAGAATGTATCTCTACGCGAATCTCCCCGATAGCGCGATCAAGTATGCAACGTTCGTGATCAATGCACGTCCGCTTGCTTCTGCTGCTGAGTTCCCATTAGTCTGGCAGGATGCTTCTACCGCAGGTGTCATCTGGTCCATAAAATACCAGGCAGGAAATGCGGCGCTTGCGCGGGAGATCTATCAACCAGCGGGAGACCAGATCAGCTGGACGCCGGTGAACGAACTACTCAATCTCTACGGTGGCAGCGACATTCGCACAGACGCCTACTGGAGAGTGAGGAATGGTCGCGTAGTGTTAGGCAAATACTTTGCAAAATCCACCGCTTCTGGTAGTCCCGATGGAGTGGTAGACTTCAAGGCCTATCGAACTGCTGAAATGTATTTGATAAGAGCTGAGGCGTACGCGAAAAAGGATATGGATGCAGAAGGACTCGCTGATCTGAATACACTTCGTTCTGCAAGAAATGCAAGCACTGGTTTTGAATCGGGAGATGAACTGGAAGCAGCCATCCAGATCGAGAGAAGGAAGGAACTGCTAGTGGAAGGGCATAGGTTCTTCGACCTGAAGAGAACCATTCGCACAGTAACCCGTACTCAGGGATGTGCGAGTTGGTGCACACTACCTCCTGCTAACAGAGGATGGTCGTTCCCGATTCCGCAGACCGAAATTCTGGCCAACAGCAACATGGAACAAAACCCAGGCTACTAATCCAAACAAATATTAAGAACATGAAGAGCAAAATATTTTTATTCATCGCCTTTGCAGCAGTCTTAACAGGGTGTAAGAAAGATCTCGTGTTTGGCGACATCGACGTTAACACGGAAAGGCAGATTGTAGAGTTTTCTGATCCGCATGGATTCAAAAGCATCGCCATCGACTATCAGGATGATTACATCGACCTTGATGTTACACAAATCCGGTTCATGATCAGATCGTACGTCGAGACAAACGCCACTGCGAAGATCATACTCAACCCAGGGCTGGTGTATGATTACAATGATATGAACGGCACAAACTACGCGGTGGTACCTGCAACCGTATTCGGGTTGGATGAAACCGAGTTCACACTTACTGCGACGGAGCGTAGCAAGCCTGTTACAATTCGTCTTCGACCATCTGATATTGCAGATGGACAAAACGCGATTGGTATCTCCATCGCCGAAGTGGAAGGCGGCGAGGTGAGCAGGATCGCCGGCGGACTCGTGATATCCATCGCAGTGAAGAACAAGTACGATGGAGTGTATCACATCAAGGGACATTTCACTCGCACGGACGTGCCTGCGTATACAGGATCGTTCGAGACTGAGATTGAGATGATCACCACAGGTCCCAATTCAGTTGCAATGTACTGGCCGTTGGCAGGGGGATATTTTCAGCCATTCAAAAACAATGGAAACCTTACGGCCTTTACCAACGTGGCTCCCGAGGTATTCTTCAATTCATCTGACGAAGTAGAATCGATAAACAATTACACTGGCGATCCGGCGGTGGGTCCGTTCATGACGCCGTATCCCGGCGCAGACAGCAGGTACGAGAATGGTGATCCTGCTGTGATCTATCTCAAGTATTATTACAACAATGATCCGACGAACAGAATCTTCGCGGATACACTAACATACATCGGTCCGAGATAGGAAGGTTAGTTCTTTATCCACCGTGATTCGTAGTTGGGAGATCAAAATTCACGGTTGGGTAAATCCGGACGGCATCAATAAAGAATACCGTCTACATTTATCAGGTAATTGTTGATAGCAGGTTCGGAAAGTAGAAGGGTTTTGAGCGATAACAGTAACTGCGATCATTGCACAAAACCCTTCTCTTAAAATTTTTCAAGTCTTTTCTCATGTGAACGGTCAACGAAGACCAAGCAGGTGGTTGTCTAGCCAGCCTGCTTTTTTTAATTAACTAATTAGCTAATTAGTTAATTAATTAATTAGTTAATTAGCTAATGGCGTAGACGTTGGCATT
>CBINHQ010000489.1:0-2270 GCA_966250475.1 uncultured Chitinophagaceae bacterium | reverse complement strand
GGCTTTTTTGTTGGAGACAGAAAAACGTTGAATTCTGAACGTTGACCGTTGATCTTTGACAGTTGACCGTCAGAAGTGCTGAGGTTAAGAGGTCTAAGTATCGAGGATTCGGTTAACACCGATTTTCATCGGGGCAAGCTTGTCAAAGGCCAACGGTACACGGTCAACGGTACACGGTCAACGTTTATCAGTCAACGTTTATCGGTCAACTGTCCACACCCTCCTTTCCACGATTAACCATCGATCTCCTATCTTCGCATCCGTTTTATGAAGCCTATTCAAGACATATACCCTCTGCTAACCACTCCCAGGAAGGTGGTGATCACTATGCACCAGAAACCCGACGCGGACGCGATGGGATCTTCGCTCGGACTCCTGCACTTTCTCCGTCAATTTGGCCACACAGTTACCGCCGTCTCCCCAACCAATTGGGCGAAATGGCTCAACTGGATGCCCGGCGCGGAAGATGTTATCGACTTCGAACTGAACCGCAAGAAAGGAGAGGAGGCGCTTGATGAAGCCGACTGGTTGTTCTGCCTCGACTTCAACATCTTTCACCGCACAAAGACCATGACGGAGAAGCTGGCCGAGATCAAATGCACCAAGATACTCATCGATCATCACCGCGAACCCGACGAGGCTTCTTTCGACTACGGTGAAAGCAATACCGCGAAGAGTTCAACTTGCGAAATGGTGTACGACTTCATCATGGGTTCTGGCAGGAAGGATCTCATCAATGAAGACATTGCAAAATGCATCTACGCCGGAATTGTTGCAGATACTGGTTCATTCCGCTATCCTTCCACCACAGCCGATGTACACAGGGCCGTGGCGGAACTGAAGATGCATGGCCTCGATCACGCTAAAGTGCACGAAAACCTCTTCGATAATTTCCTCGAGAATAAATTGCGTTTCACCGGACATGTGTTGCTCAATAGAATGAAGGTTTACTATGAGTACAATACTGCGCTTGTAGCAATTCCAAAATCCGACTTGTTGAAATTCTACATCAAGACAGGAGATACAGAAGGATTGGTGAACCTGCCGCAGTCCATTCAGGGAATCAAACTCGTGGGACTGGTTATCGACCGCGATGAGGAAAGGAAATGGAGTTTCAGGAGCAAGGGCGACTTCGACTGTAATACATTTGCGAGAAAATATTTTAATGGCGGCGGCCATTACAATGCCGCTGGCGGTCGATCTACCGACTCACTCGATGAAACTGTGCAGAAATTCATGGAAGCTTTGCGCGAGAATAGTCACCTCTTACAATAACAAACGAGAAAAATCTTAAATACCTGACAAGAAAAATGAAGACAATTCAAAATCTCTGCGTTTTTATCTGCCTTGCGATGATTGCTGCTTCGTGCAACAGCATTGACTACAAGAAGACAAGCAGCGGCCTCATCTACAAGATCTATCCCGGAAAGGGCAAGGACTCCCTGCTGCAACCCGGGCACGTGGCGAAGTTTCACCTCGTTCGCAAATTGAATGATTCCGTGCTTTATTCAAGCTATGGAAAGTTGCCTGCCTACATGGCGATGCCGAAGAACATGCCGGCTGAACATTCACCCATCGAAGTATTGCCGCTCATGCGAAAAGGCGACAGCGCGGTAACCGTTGAGATTGTTGATACGCTCATCAACAGGAAGGCGAATGGTTTGCCTCCATTCGCAAAACCAGGTGATAGGATTCACACTACTCTCAAGATTATTGAGGTATTTACCGTGGACAGTATCGCGAGAGCTGACTATGCAATGGAAATGGAAAGAGATCGTCCGCGTCAGATGAAGGAGCAGGAAGAGCAGATGGAAAAGATGAGGAAGTTGCAGGAAGAACAACAGGCGCAGGAGGATGAAGAACTCCGCAAGAGCGGCGAGATCGACCGTGCGCTGAACGAAATCAAGGAATACCTTGCAAAGCGAAACATTCAGGCGGAGATGACCGGCAAGGGAACCTTCGTGCAAATCCATGAGCAGGGTAGCGGGGCGAAGGCCGAGAACGGAAAGTTCCTGCAAGTGAAGTATACCGGAAAAGTACTGGCAACAGACAGCACCTTCGAATCGAATCAATACATGTTCCAGCTTGGAAAAGGCGCGGCCATTCGTGGATGGGATGAGGGTTTGCTCTTGTTCCGCGAGGGTGGAAAGGGCACGCTATACATTCCCGGATTCCTGGCATATGGAAGGAATCAGGATCAGCGCGCACCGTTCAAACCCTTTGAGGCTTTGAAGTTCGATGTAGAATTGCTGAAGGTTTCTGATGAACCG
>CBINHQ010000488.1:0-2274 GCA_966250475.1 uncultured Chitinophagaceae bacterium | reverse complement strand
GGATTCTGCTTGCCGATGAACGGAAGGTAGTTGATGGCAAAACTCACGTTGTGATAGTCAGGAATGGTGCCGCTGTCTGTGAGTTTGTATTCCGATCCATCGAAAGAGATGTTATAATATGGTCTTCCGCTGGCATAGTTATATGCAAGGTTGAAGTTCATCTTCCATTTCTGCGAAAACTTCTTGACGACTACCGAGGAAGTATGCTTCGCAGCGAAATTTGGAGTGAAGGCGTAAGGGAAGTTCAGGAAATCTCTCTTCGTGTCGAGATAAGAATAGGAGATCCAGTAATCGATATTCTTGAAGGTCTTCTTATCGCGCCAGAAGAATTCGATTCCTTTTGCATCGCCAAAGCCCGCGTTGTTGACAGCTGTTTCCCTTCCGTTGACGAAGTCAGTCTTCACCAGTCCTTTGTATTTCTTGTAGAATATTTCCGCCCTGAAGGATTGTTGGCTTACCACTCGCTGGAACTGCGCGATGTAGTGCGTGGCCTTCATGAAATCAAGAGGGGATGAAGCAGGGAGGTATCTCCTCTCCGGATTCTGATAGAAGATCCCATATGCAAGTGATGCCTGTGTGCCTTTGCCGAGCTTGTATGCAATGGATGCTCTCGGAGCGAGATTGGTCTGATCGATTATCGAGGAATGCTCAAACCTTGTACCGAGTTTGAAGGCAAGCCGACTGGTGATGTAGACATCGGCTTCACCAAATAAGGATGTGATGTGTTGCTTCACCGTGTCCATGAACTGCTGACCGTTGTATGAAGTGAAGGTTGTACGTTCATCGCTGAAGTTGTACTCGGATCCAAAACGAATGGCGCTGAGCCCCTTCAGCCTTCTGTCAATCACGAGCTTGGCATTGAAGTAGTCGCCGTTGTTATCTACATTGAACTTTTTGAACTCGAGTCCGCCTAGCACCACATCATTCTTGTTTTCATCCTTCATGTTCGCCCGGATGTCATCCTTGTTGTTGGAATATGAAAGTCCCGCGTGCAGTTTCCAGCGCAGTCCAATATTTTCTTGGTAGGAGAAGTTGTGATAATGATTCATATTCTTCAGTGCAAACCGGTCGAGGTAACCAAGCGAGTCGATGCTCTTCGAAGTGAAGTCCATCTTGTTGCTGCTGAAATAGCCATAGTATTTGAACATTCCGGTCTTCGAAGTCTTAATCCTGAAGTTGGCATCTGCATTATGAAAAGTGGGAACCTTTGAATAGTCCTGCCTCTGTTTGATGACAGCGAATGCGAGGCTGAGATCTGTATAGCCGTAGCTGAATCCAAATGACGACTTCTTGTTATTTGCAAGATGCTGGTATCCCAGGCTTGCGCTGAGCACGGTGATTCCCGCGTTGGCTGAGGTCTGTTCGGGCAGGTCGATCGACTCGAGGATGAGCGCGGAAGAAAGCGCCTGGCCATAGAGAGCCGAATATCCTCCAGTGCTGAAGACAGTTCCTTTGAAGATGAAGGGCGAGAATCTTCCAAACTGCGCAATGTTGGGAACGCTGGTATAGAAGAAATTGTTGACGAGTGTTCCATCGATGAAGGTCTTAGTTTCTGCAGCCGTTCCCCCTCTCACGAACAGTCCTTCGCTCTCTCCTACTTGTTGTGCACCAGGGAGTGTCTTCAACGCGCCAGTGATGTCGCCGTTCGCGCTCGCAGTCGTCACGATGTCGATTGGATCGAGCACTGCGGATGCACGTTTGCGATCGCTTGCCTCGAATGTACCTGCCGTCACCATCACTGCGGTGAGCTCGGTGATTTCTTCCTTCAATTGAATGTCCAGCTCAATAGGATTTCCTTCGAGTTTCACAACCTGCTCGTAAGGTTTGTATCCGACATTGGTAACTACAATCGTTACTTCCCCTTCCTCCGTTGTGGTGAAGGAAAACCTGCCCAGGGAATCAGACGTGGCTCCGTCATAGCTGTCCCTGATGGCAATGCTAGCCCCTTTGACAGGCTTCTTCATCGATTCCACCTTGCCGGAAATTTTTACCTGCGCCTGCATGGCTGCAGGAATCAGCACGATCAACAAAAGGATGTAGCGCATTAAGCAGTGATTTGAAGACAAACATAAACTAGTTTATATTTTAAACCAAAATATTTTGAATTGCTCTTCTTCTTTTAATTCGCTATTGGAATTGGACCATAGACGCGGATTTGATAAATTTTTAGCCACGAATTGCACGGAATACACGGAATCAGTGTCCCCACTAATTACCGTGGCTGCTGGACCATGGGACACGGATTAGTTATGATTGCTTATGATTTGTTATGAT
>CBINHQ010000487.1:0-2278 GCA_966250475.1 uncultured Chitinophagaceae bacterium | reverse complement strand
CCTGCGTGTGCCGAGAGGGGAGAGGGATGCACAGAACGAAGAATGAGATGCTTGCTGCTGTCGATGAGTGTGCGCTTTTCCTGCGCAAACTTTCCCCAGAGGAGAAAAACCACGTGTTGTTTCTCATCGGAAATCTTTTTGATGACTGCGTTGGTGAATTCCGCCCATCCAATTTTCGCGTGACTCATAGGTTCTGAAGCACGAACGGTGAGAGAAGCATTGAGGAGGAAGACTCCCTGTTCTGCCCATCGGGAAAGATTGCCGTGATTGGGAATGTTCACGCCAATATCGTCTCGAAGTTCTTTGAAGATGTTGATCAGCGAAGGAGGTGGTGGAACTCCATTGGGAACAGAGAATGAAAGTCCGTGCGCCTGGTTGGGACCATGATAAGGGTCCTGCCCGAGAATCACAACCTTCAGCCTTTGCACGGGTGTGCTGTTGAATGCATTGAAGATTAGTGGTCCGGGTGGATAGATAATCTTTCCCTGTGCCTTCTCCGTGCGGAGGTGCAGTGGTATTTGCTGAAAATAGGGGCTCGTGAATTCATCTTTTAGGATTTGTTTCCACGATTCCTCGATTTGAACGTTCATTTCGGCAAATTTAGGTTGAAAGGTTAGAGTTTAAGGGTTTAAGTGAGCGCAAGGATTCAATAAACTCCATCGCCCTTAAACTTTTAAACCTTTAAACCCTTAAACCTAAGATTTAGCCCCGAAAAGTTTAAGTAACCCCTGGCAAAGGGTGGCAATTTTTTTGTGGGGTATTATAAAACTTTGAAAATGAAAAAGACAATATTGCTGGCGTTCGGCCTGGCATTAGTGTCAGGAATTGTTCAGGCGCAGGAAGAAAATCAAAATCCGAATGATCCGATTGAAGCAAGAAGGGCGGGAAGGCTGATGCGTATTGTGGATATGGATCAACGAATGATTTATCATTGGGGAAATGGGCAGAAGGCGACACCAAGCGGCCGGCAGGCTGGAGATCCCGATGCGGTCTATGCACGGGTAATTGGTGATTCGGCTGTGGTGGTGAAGAGGGAGGAGGAGGAGGAGGAGAATTAGTTAATTGGTTAATTAGTTAATTAGTTAATTAATGAGTGAATCCTTATACTCAAAAATTCTTCCAATTACGGAATCATAGTTGCCATCGGCTGTATCGCTGTTCTTCATTTAATGCATCGCATCTAGTTTCGCAGCAATAACCTCAATCTTATTCATTATTATCACTCATGAAAGGATTTGATTTTATGGCTGCATTGATTGCGCTGTTGCTGGGGATATTAATATCCATGTTATGGTATTTGGCGATTTGTTGAATTTTGTCCTCGTGGTATTGCAACAAAAAGTCAGTGTAAATCCGTATAATCCTTGTCATCCGTGTTCCTCAATTGCCGCAGGAAATTCATACACCTGCCTACCAATTAAATTTCTATAAGAATACACTTATTGAAACTAAAATTTGATGGTGTGTAACGAGTGCAAATAAAATTCCCCGAGCGCAGTGGCTGCTGGCGAATCCTTTGGTAAATTAGATCTGAATTTGAAGAATAAGGACAGTGGCTGATGGAAAAATTCATGGATAAATACAGAATCCCTTCTACCCGGTTACCAAACTGGGATTACGCTAACCCCGGTTCATATTTCATTACCATCTGCACGAAAGACCGCATCGAATATTTCGGCGAGATCGTAAATGAAAAAATGATTTATACGCCCGTAGGGGCGATTGCCGATGTCTTATGGTCTGAGATCAGGAACCATACAAAGAATGTGGAATTGGGTGAATACACCGTAATGCCGAACCATGTGCATGGAATTTTAATTTTGTTGCGGGCGGATTCCATGGTGGGACAGGATGATTTTATGGATTCGGGCATACCGGATGGTAAAAACGATTGGGATGTTCGAAACGCATTGAATGAATTACACGTTTCGGGCGTTTCGGGCGATTCGGGTGATTCGGACGATTTGAACGTTTCAGGTGATTCGAAGGTTTCGGGCGATTCGAATGTTTCGAACGTTTCGGGGGTTTTGGGTGATTCGAAGGTTTCGGAGGTTTTGGGCGATTCGAATGTATCGGGCGATTCGGGTGATTCGAACGTTTCGGGTGATTCGGGCGATTCGAATGTATCAGGCGATTCGAAGGTTTCGGGCGTTGTGGGCGATTTGAACGTTTCATGTGATTCGAAGGTTTCGGGCATTTCGGGCGATTCGAATGTATCGGGCGATTCGAACGTTTCGAATGTATCGGGCGATTCGAACGTTGCGGACGTAGAGACGTT
>CBINHQ010000486.1:0-2281 GCA_966250475.1 uncultured Chitinophagaceae bacterium | reverse complement strand
ACTTGACGAAGAAGAAGAGGTTGACCGCGAACCCTCTGCCAAACGTGAAGGTGCACCATGGCCAGTGCGTAAGGGCGGTTTCATCCTCGCGCTTTACAAGAATTCATTGTCGATAGCATTGTTCACACTTTTCATTCTTTCATTTCTATTGCATCTGAAAGGCAGTTTCGAGGATGAGAATGAGTTGTTGCTGCACAAGGGACTTCCGCCTGAAGGATTAGGAGAGTTTCTCACAAGCTCAAGGTTCTGGTTTGAATCATTTCAAAACTGGCAAAGCGAATTTCTATCGGTCTTTACCATCGTAGTGCTTTCAATCTTTTTGAGGCAGAAAGGATCACCACAATCGAAGCCGGTAGATGCTGCGAATTCGGAGACGGGAGGGTGAAGGGAGTGGACAGGGAACAGCCTGCCCTGACGAAGGTCAGGATGCGGAGTGGGAGTGCGGCACGACCATCAACTTTTATTTTCCTTGTATTTTATGGTGAAGATGATCATGAGGCTATTCACAATAAACGAGAAGGAATTGGTGATGATGATGGGATAGTCTTCACGCAGGATGCCATAGTAAACCCATGCGCCGAGGCCTGTAAGCAGGATGAACAGCATCAGGTATGAAATGTCTTCTGCCTTTTTTTCTTTGATAATCTTGATGAGTTGAGGCAGCAAAGAAACGGCTGTGCAGATTCCTGCCAGAATTCCGATATAGTTTGTGATTGTCATTATCTATGCTGCGGCCATGCTGCTACATTCTTCTGCGCATTGCCTGCATGCTTCGGCACATTCCCTGCAATGATCCATGTCGTGTTTCTCACATTCGGCAGCGCACGCATTGCATACATCTGCGCACAACTGGCAGAGTGCATTGGCATGATCACTATTCAGGCTCATGAACTGTGCTGCAGTTCTGCAAATGGCCGCGCATTCTATATCGAGTTTAATGCAGGTTGCCATCTTTTCCACCATGCCTTGTTCGCCGAGGCAAGAGGAGGCGCAATAGTCACACGCTGATGCACACTTGAGGCAGGCGTCTATACAACTTTGATATCCGGTTACCATCTTGAAATATTTTTTGTGGATGCAATAAGGGAAGGCAACAGAAATTGTGCCCGTTTCGGGAGTGGAACTGGCACGAAATTTCCCAAGGTAGGATGTGAACATTTTCAATCAATAAAACACAGATCATGAAAAGATTAATTCCCCTTGTGCTTGGACTCGCCTTCGTGGCGTACGGATGTAATAATGAAGCCGATTCTGTTGATGCGGCCGATTCAGCCAATGAAGCTAACATGAACCGCGATATGGCGCCAATGGCAGATGAGGCGAGTGCTGATTTCCTCGTTAGGGCTGCAGATGGCGGTCTTTCCGAAGTTGAGGCAGGCAAACTGGGACAGGAAAAAGCAACGAATGCAAAGGTGAAATCATTTGCATCAATGATGGTGAATGATCATACTGCGGCAAACGACAAAGTGAAATCGCTTGCAGCTTCAAGGAATATCAATCTCCCTAATGCACCTTCTGCAGAGAATGCAAAGAAAGTGGAGGACCTTTCAAAGAAATCAGGAGCAGAATTCGACAGAGAGTTCATGAAGATGATGGTTGATGATCATGAAAAGACGATCGACCTTTTCGAGAAAGCCTCGGGTAATGTGAACGATACCGAGATAAAGGCATTTGCCGACAATACACTTCCTAAGTTGAAGGAGCACCTGGAGTCTGCGAAGCAGATTCGTGACGGGTTGAAGTAACTGCTTGCTGACTAATTGGTCAGCAGTGCAGGAAATTGTTCCAGGCATTCCGACAAAGGAATCGTCGCATTGGGCGCCTCTATTTGCTTACCTGTAATAAGGTTAGTGAAGGCAGTGGGGGCGCCTTTTGGCAATTTAAGCATTGCGTTCCTGAGGCCTTTATCTTCTCCTAATACATTTAAGGCTGCGATGGTGATGAACCATTTTTCCTCAAGCCTCCTCGCAAAAGCGAGCACGGAGGAATTGCCTGATGAATAAAGAGGAATGTATTCGCCTTTGAGAAAAACATGTTTGTGTTTCTTTCTTGCCTGGAGTGCCTGGTACACTATCTGCAATTTTCCAATGCCTTCGTCGCGGTGGCGTGTGAGATATTCAGCCCTATGTGTGGAGGCATCGGGAATTATTTTATCCTGGTTTACGCCTGTGGAGGGAATTAATTTCCCAAGCAGTTCCTCTCTCACTGCGTAATCTACCGCTCGGCGATTATCGGGATCAACATAACTCAAATCCCAAAGCTCACAACCCTGGTAGATATC
>CBINHQ010000485.1:0-2283 GCA_966250475.1 uncultured Chitinophagaceae bacterium | reverse complement strand
ATCAAAACTATTAAACTCGAAGACCCGCATCTCTCATCTCCCATCTCTCATCCGTCATGCCTCATCTTCACTCTGCTTTTTCTTCTTTCCCAACCCTTCTATCGCCGCTCTCACCTTCGAAATCGTCCGGTGCAATTGCTGTTGCTCCTTTTCCAGGATCTGTTTGCTCTTCTTCGCAGCCGTGTCGAAATACCGGTTGGCCTCGGAGAGGTGAAGATTAAACTGAGCCGCTTCTTCGTCAAGGCGGGTGATCAATTCCCAGAATGTTTCCTTCTTTTTCATCGTCATTTCCAGATCAAATTCTAAGCCTATTCCGAGATTAAAAACCCTTCTATATCTGATGGTAGCGGAGATGAGGGATGAGGAGCTTGCCCCGATGAAAATCGGGGATGAGAGATGAGGGACTTTAATCCAAATAATATTAGAAAAATCAAAGAACCTTTGCTTCAAAGACTCTCATCCCTCATCCCTCATCTCTCATCCCTAACCTAGATTAGAGCAGGCCCCGCACTCCGCATTGCGCACTCCGTACTTTCCTCTCCGCACTCTTCATTATCTTCGCCGAAAGAATTAATCGGATGTCAGAAGAGAAATCATTGAATTTTCTTGAAGAAATTATTGAGAAAGACCTTAAGGAAGGAAAATACAAGACGATCGTAACCCGTTTCCCGCCGGAACCGAATGGCTACCTGCACATGGGCCACGCGACCAGCATCTGCCTCAACTTCGGGCTCACACGAAAATTTCCTGGCTACACCAACCTTCGGTTCGATGATACCAATCCTGTTACGGAGGAGACAGAATACGTAGAAAGCATCAAGGAAGATATTCGCTGGCTCGGTTTTGAATGGAAGAATGAACACTACGCCTCCGATTATTTCGATCAACTTTATCAATATGCTGTTCAGCTAATCGAAATGGAACTAGCGTATGTAGATGACAGCACCTCGGAAGAAATAGCCGAACAGAAGGGCACTCCAACCCAACCCGGCAGGCGCAACAAATTTGCAGAGCGCAGCGTGGAGGAAAACCTTCGACTGTTTTCCGAAATGCGCGATGGCAAATACAAAGACGGAGAGAAAGTATTGCGTGCTATGATCGATATGGAATCAGATAACATGCTCATGCGCGATCCTGTGCTCTATCGCATCAAGCACGCGCACCATCACCGCACGGGCGATAAATGGTGCATCTACCCGATGTATGATTTCGCGCACGGACAGAGCGACAGCATAGAAAATGTGACGCACTCTATTTGCACGCTTGAATTCGTTCCGCACAGAGAACTGTACGACTGGTTCATCGAAAAGCTCGGAATCTATCCCTCCCGGCAATATGAGTTTGCGAGGAGAAATCTTTCATACACGGTGATGAGCAAGCGCAAGCTTCTTCAACTCGTGAACGAAAAGCATGTCTCCGGTTGGGACGATCCGCGCATGCCAACCATTTCCGGAATGCGACGTCGTGGCTATACTCCCGAGAGCATTCGTGAATTCTGTGAAAGAGTTGGCATCTCGAAGCGAGAGAATCTCACCGACCTTGGTTTGCTCGAGTTTTGCGTGCGGGAACATCTCAACAAGATCGCACTAAGGAGAATGGTGGTCTTCGATCCCATCAAGGTTGTGATTACAAACTATGCACACAAGGAGCCGCTCGACACCAGTAAAGCAACCAGCCCCGCGACTGCAATCGAAGAAATAGTGAAAAGTGAGAACAACCCCGAAGATCCAAATGGCGGCACCAGGGAGATTCCTTTCAGCAATGAGATCTACATCGAGCGTGAAGACTTCATGGAAGATCCGCCTAAGAAATTCTTCCGCCTTGCTCCTGGAAAGATGGTAAGGCTAAAGAGTGCGTACATCATCCGTTGCGATGAAGTGATTAAAGATGAAAACGGAAATGTAACCGAACTGCGCTGCACTTATTTCCCCGAGAGCCACAGTGGCAACGATACTTCCGGCATCAGCGTGAAGGGAACTCTGCATTGGGTCAGTGTGAAACACGCCATCACAGCAGAGGTGAGGCTCTATGATCGACTCTTCAAGGTCGAAGACCCATCTTCGGAAGAAGGTGACTTCAAGGATTATTTGAATCCCGACAGTCTAACCACGGTGAAGATGGTCTATGCCGAGCCTGCACTCATGGAAGCGAAATTCGATGAGCGCTACCAGTTTTTGAGAAAGGGATACTACACACTCGATAAAGACACATCCAGCGGAAGGTTGATCTTCAACAGGACGGTGACGCTGAAGGATACTTGGGCGAAGAAAGCCGGGGGTAGTT
>CBINHQ010000484.1:0-2294 GCA_966250475.1 uncultured Chitinophagaceae bacterium | reverse complement strand
GACGTGATAGATCCTTACACGGTTGAATGGGCGAAGTACGGCAAGGGCATTCCTTACAAGGTAGTGCAGGGCAGCGGCGACGACAACGCGCTCGGCGTGCTGAAGTTCAACTTCTACAACAAGTACGCGGTCTACCTGCACGACACCAACCAGCGCTACCTCTTCGCCCGCGACCTGCGCTCCCTGAGCCACGGCTGCGTGCGAGTGCAGGAATGGGAGAAGCTGGCCTATACCCTCATCAGGTACGACAACGCCACCAACCCGAAAACCTCGCCGATGGAGGATTCTCTTGGCACCTGGCTAAGCCAGAAGGTGAAGAGAAGCATCCCGATCCGCAACAGGGTGCAGGTCTACATACGCTATTTCACCTGCGAGGCAGATGATCGGGGGCTCGTGTTCTATGACGATATCTACGGGGAGGACCGTGAATTGAGGGAGAAATATTTCGCCGGGAAATAGGCCAAACCGCCACCCCAATGCCATGGAAATGAGATCAATAATTTATTTCCACATATTGAACATACCCGTTATTTTTGTTACGTTTAAACCAAACTATCTCTTTATGAAGAAGATCACTGCCGTTTTAATGGCCCTGTCTGTATTTATTCCTTCCATGTATGGACAGGATGATGAGATAAGACCAGCAGCAATCGGTGTCAGTTTTTTCAAGAACGACTTCGTTACCCCGCAGAGAATCCGCACTTCATCCCTTTCTGATGTATTGAGAGAAAAGCGTTGGGCAAAGGCTGGTGAGACCTCACCCGGCATTGCAGTTACATACTTCAAGGGAATTAAGAAGCATATCGATTTCGCAGGTACACTTGGAGGGTCATTCATAAAATATCCCTTCCAGGATGGTGGTCCTCAACTCAGCGGCGAACGTTTCCTTCTTGAAGCAGATGCCTCCCTCCACCTTAAACTCTTTTCAGAAAAATACTGGGTTCAGCCTTACGGAAGCGTGGGCATTGGCGGATCATTGTATGGAAAATATGCAGGCGCGTTCCTCCCGCTTGGTGCAGGACTGCAAGTGAACTTCTTCGATGATGCGCATTTCTTCATGGGTTCCCAATACAGGATTCCCGTTACCAACGAAACATCCAATTATCATTTCTTCAATCAAATTGGATTTGCAGGAAGAATTGGTAACAAAGCCGAACCAAAGAAACTCACTCCTCCAACTCCTCCGGCAGATACGGATAAGGACGGCGTATTTGATGATGTAGATAAATGCCCTACTGTTCCGGGTCTTGCGAAATACGACGGTTGCCCTGTACCTGATACCGACAAGGACGGATTGAATGATGAAGAAGATAAGTGTCCGAACGAAGCAGGTCTCGCCCGTTACCAGGGTTGCCCGATTCCGGATACCGATAAGGATGGCATCAACGACGAAGAAGATAAATGTCCGACAGAAGCAGGACAAGCTCGCTACAATGGCTGCCCTGTAGTGGATACAGATAATGATGGTGTGAATGATGAAGATGATAAATGTCCGACGGTTCCCGGTAAGCCAGAGAACCAGGGTTGTCCCGAAATCAAGTCTGATGTGGTGAAAGCAGTTGATTTCGCTGCTAGCAACATCTACTTCTCAACAGGTAAATATGTATTGCTTAACAAATCATTCAAGGGTCTTGATGAGGTTGCGAAGATTATGAAGGATGATCCTGCAATGAAGATTGCAATCGATGGTCATACAGATAACGTAGGAAGTGATGCCACTAACCAGCGCCTTAGCGAACGCAGGGCAAATGCGGTGAAGGCATACCTTGTGAAGAAGGGTGTATCTGAGGATCGCATCACGGCAACAGGTTATGGCGAAACCAAGCCGATCGCTGACAACAAGACAGCAGCCGGCCGCCAGCAAAACCGCCGCGTTGAACTTACATTGAGCTATTATTAATACGGCCTCTGCCAAAGAAAAAGCCCTTCGCTTTTTCGAAGGGCTTTTTCATTGGCTAATTAACTAATTAACTAATTAGCTAATTAGTTAATTAATTAAGACTTCCGCCACAGGTTACCAACATGACGTCCCTGCGGGATTCTACCAACATACCGTCCCTGCGGGACTCGAGCTTTCGATTTTCTACCTTCTTGCCGCTCTAATTTTCTAAGAATGTAATTATCATCTTGCCGTCACCCCGGGCTTGACCCGGGGCCTTTCTCTACCAACATGCCGTCCCTGCGGGCTACCAACATGCCGTCCCTGCGGGACTCGAGCCCTCGATTCATCAATCTTATCTACCAACATGTCGTCCCTGCGGGACTCGAACCGTACAGCAATCGGTGTTATAGAG
>CBINHQ010000483.1:0-2299 GCA_966250475.1 uncultured Chitinophagaceae bacterium | reverse complement strand
CCAAATTTCTTCGACACCGACTGCCTCTGGCCTTTCTTGATACTGATGATCATCGATTCATCAAACTGTATCTTCTCGATTACTTTGATCTTTGTGCCAATGCCAATGTGCATGTGCTCTAGATATTGAAGAAACATCGATGAACTATCCTGAACTCCCACCACCTGGCATTGCTTTCCCTCTTCAACTTCCGAAAGCGTCATGCGACGTGAGGGAGTCATTTCCCCGCTTGCGGAGGGGATTGGGTCGCCATGGGGATCGAACTTGGGATAGCCGAGGAATTTCTCCAGGTGAAGAATCAGTTTTTCGGACCTGATGTGTTCCAATTGCTCGGCCACCTCGTGCACCTCGTCCCAGGCGAAGCCAAGTTTGTCGTGCAGGAACACCTCCCAAAGCCTGTGTTTCCGAATGATCAGTATCGCCATCTGCCTTCCGGCCTTCGTGAGCTGAACCCGTTTGTATTTCTCATACATCACCAGTTTCTTCTGGGTCAGTTTGCGAAGCATATCCGACACCGTGGGAGGTTTCGTGCGGAGTCGCTCTGCGATCTCGCTGGTGGAGGTATCAGAACTCCCGTTCCTTTCGGATAGGGAATAGATGGCCTTCAGGTAGTTCTCTTCCGTAAAACTCAGGGGAATGGCTTTCATCCCTCAAAGATAATAACGCCCATCAAAATCAAAAGTTAGATTAATCTAACAATTTATTTCGATTAATATAATTAAATATTACATTTGCGGAAAACAGCGTAATGACACGGGCTCACTGGATTGCATTTCTCCTTCTTATCTTCTCTATGGCGGCCATTGCTTCCTGCGATAAGATCATGCCTGCCGCTCCTGCTGAAGAAGATTTGCTTGACGGCCCCATCGAAGGACTCACTCCCGAGCAGAACAGAATCTTTCTGCGGGGAGATGTTGCCTTCAACGACGAAGTCTTCACTGCATCCACGGGCCTGGGACCGATGTTCGTTGCCACATCTTGCGGTACCTGCCACGCGGGCGACGGCAAAGGCCATCCCTTCACAACGCTAACGAGGTTCGGGCAGTCCGACACGCTCGGAAACTCCTATCTAACTCTCGGAGGCCCGCAGCTTCAGGACCGTGCGCTTCCGGGATTTGAGCCTGAACGAATTCCTGCAGGTTCTACGTACTCGAAATTCACTCCTCCCGCCAACACGGGTCTTGGCTACCTTGAGGCGATCAGTGATGCAACAATTCTCGCTCTTGCCGATGAAAATGATCTCGATGGCGACGGCATTTCAGGTCGCCCTAATTGGATACATATTCCTACCTATTGCCAGCAGCGTCCCGGCACGATTGAACGCAACGGAAAATACATAGGACGGTTTGGCAAAAAGGCTTCGGTCTATGATCTTCTTCAACAAACTGCGAACGCCTACAACCAGGACATGGGCGTAAACTCAACTTACGAGTCTTACAACACTTATGACGGAAACGAAGTAGATCCCGAAGTATCCAACCAGACTTTGTTAGATGTGGTTTTTTATCTGAAGACATTGAAGGCTCCAATTCCACGCAACCAGGACAATCCAGAGGTAATCGCGGGAAAGCAAATCCTCACACAGATATCGTGCGCGAAGTGTCACATACCGGAGTTGCAAACAGGTCCCTCACCAATTTCCGTTCTTGCAAACAAGACCATTCATCCTTACACGGATCTGCTGCTGCACGACATGGGACCGGACCTAAATGATGGATACACCGAAGGCACAGCGCTTCCTGAAGAATGGCGCACGCCACCGCTTTGGGGACTCGGCCTGTCGAAGAACTCGCAAGGAGGAAGCCTCTTCCTCATGCACGATGGAAGAGCACGCAGCATAGAAGAAGCGATTCTTCTTCATGGCGGTGAGGCGGCGCAAAGCAGATCGGCCTACCAGTCGTTAAGCGCAGAAGAAAAAGCGAAACTGATCCTTTTCCTCGAATCACTCTAAACAATTGCCATGACGAGAAAAGAATTCATCATCAATACATGTTCCACCTGTCTTGCTGCGGCTGGTGTTTCTTCATTGATTTCCTCTTGTGCAACTACACAAAATGTACGGGGCAAACTCGTGAACGATGGACTCATTATTGGTACTGACGCTTTCCTAGTGAGCAAGAAAGCAAACAGCGCTTACAGGTCTTTCATCATTGTAAGAAGCGATGCCTTGAAGTATCCAATCTGTATCTATCGTTTCGGCGAAAAGGAATATTCTGCACTATGGATGCGATGCACTCACCAGGGAGCAGAGTTGCAGGCATCGGGCGACATGCTTCAATGCCCCGCACATGGAAGCGAA
>CBINHQ010000482.1:0-2300 GCA_966250475.1 uncultured Chitinophagaceae bacterium | reverse complement strand
GAAGCAATTCCCTGTTCTTTTCCTTCCATGCGCGGGAAAGATGGGGGATCGAAGCAGAAACAACCGCGCGCTGCGGAGCCTGTATCACACTCGTCATTATTTGTGCCAGCCCGAAGATGCCAGCCTGTGCGAGTCCGCCAAGTGATGCAAGCACAATCGAATCGAATGCTTGCGCAATGGAGAAAATCAATAATCCCGAATACGTGTACGCGCAGAGTTGAAGAATCTTCTTTAGAAACCGCCTGCTCACCTTGCTAAACGTGAAAGAAAAATGCAATCGTCCAGTGAATGCGAGATAGAGAAATAATATCAGCGCAATGCAGGGATAGTTGAATGAATATAGTTTGATGAAGAGATCGAAATCAGGAATCACCCGCGTGATGAGAAACGCAATCAGTAGAGTGGTAAGCAGCCTCCATTGCACCTCCTTCAGGAAATTGGTGAGAATTGATTTATGAAAATTCCAGGTATAGACCTCTAGCAGGTTGTAGATGGTGAGACCAAATCCCACGGGAAACACCTAGTGATAATAAGTAACGAACAACGGCGAATGTTCGCCAAACTTCCGAATGATGAGGTCTTTGAAAATGATGCCGCCGACCATTACCAACAGAAAACCGATGATCGTGACGAGGAATGCCCATGCGAGCATGTCGTTTTTTCTGTCAGGAAGATTGTCTTTGTAATAAGGGTAGAATTTATAGATGTAGGAAGGCATGCCGAGGCTTGCGAATCCCATCATCACTCCGCCCACCGCCATGAAGATGCTGGTGAGGCCGTACTCTTCTACCGTAAACAATCCTTCTTTCGTGAAGAAGTATACGTTGAGCATGCCGACAGCGAAGCCAAAATAAATGATGAGGGATGAAATAATACTCTGCTTTCGGATGGTGCTCATTCCTGCCGGGGCTTTTTACAATATTGGATGAAGGTACTTCAATCTTACTCAGTCACCTGTTTAACCCTGATGTAAAAATTCTTATCAATCTTAAATTCACCAACCTCAGGATTTGAAATAGTGAAAGTCTTCCAATCCGTAGTGGGTTGAATCCATTGTCCGCCGTTAGCGAGACGCACCGGCATATCGAAGCCATCGATGCATTTCGCCCACCTGCATGATACCTTGTTGCCACTAACGCGATACTGAAGTTCGGGAATGCTGGTGTTTCTCAGGTATTGATCGAAAACCTTATGCAGGTCGATTCCACTCTTGCGGCTGATGTATCCTTCCACTTCCTTCGAGGTGGTGGTGCTGTGCCAGAAATCTTTGTTCAAACCTCGCAGTATCTGCCTGAATTTTTCATCGTCATCGATCAACTGACGAATTGTGTGAATGAGATTCGCGCCCTTGGGATACATGTCGCCGCTTCCTTCAGAGTTCACTCCGTAGCTGCCGATTATCGGTATATCGTTTCTGATTCCTCTTCGCACTCCCTGGCAGTATTCATTGCCTGCTTCTTTTCCGTATTCACATTCCACAAATAAAGCCTCGGAGTAATTGGTGAAACCTTCGTGCACCCACATGTCGGCAATATCCGCGGTGGTGATGTTGTTGCCAAACCATTCGTGACCCGACTCGTGCACGATGATGAAATCGAATTTCTGTCCCCATCCAGTGCCTGAGAGGTCCATGCCGAGGTAGCCATTCTTGTAGCGATTGCCATACGCAACAGCGCTTTGGTGTTCCATACCGAGGTGAGGCGATTCTACCAGTTTGTATCCATCCTCATAAAAAGGGTAGGGCCCAAACCAGTACTCGAAGCACTTGAGCATTCGCGGCACGTCGCGGGCGAATTGTTGCTTTGCACGCGCGAGATTGTAGTCGAGCACCCAATAGTTGATGGAAAGATCACCCTTCTCACCCTTGAAGTCTTCCTTCCACGTCACATACTTGCCGATCGATGGAATGATGTTGTAATTGTTGATGGGATTCTTCACCGTCCAGGTCCACGCCTGCCGGTTGCCATCGAGCTTCTTTGTTTGGGTGTTTCTTCCATTGCCAACAGCTACGAGAGTATCGGGGGCGATGATGGTAAGGTTCGCACCATTGTCGGGTTCGTCCGACTGATGATCCTTGCAGGGATACCACACACTTGCGCCTCGACCCTGGCAGGCCACACTCATCCATGGACGACCAAGAGAATCCTTCGACCATATCCAACCTCCATCCCAAGGTGGATTTTTTGCGGCAACGGGCGTGCCACTGAATTTTATTTCAATGCATCCCTTCGTTCCTTTCTTCACAATATCTATTGAAATGAAATAGACATTTCCTTCACGCTTCATTCCCTTCACAGTTA
>CBINHQ010000481.1:0-2332 GCA_966250475.1 uncultured Chitinophagaceae bacterium | reverse complement strand
CGCTCCGCGATGAAAGAAGAATTCACCTGCTGAATTATATGGTCGCAACGTTGCCGACTGCCGCTTCACATTGGTGATCTCTCCACCCTTTCCAAACGCGAGTCCTTGCCAGTGTATCAATCCTTGCCCGAGATTCACACTGAAGTCTCCCACCGCAAGCGACTCTATGATTCCAATCTTCCTCGCAAAGAGAAAGAAGGTATAGAAATCGAAACCCATTCGCTGCGCTCCTTTCAGGAATTGTTCACCTGCATCCTTCTCACCCAACACACCAAATTGCAAAAGATTTTTGTAGGTATACCTGTATCTAATCATCAGTTTCTCCGGCGAGCCCGGGTACTTACTTCCCGTAGAATCCTTAATGAAGCCTTTCGATTTTTCAAGAATTCGCGAAGCACGAAGAAGAACCATATGCTCGCCTCCGTTTAATCTCGACCTGAATTCCTGCGAAGCAGTAGAGGAAGCTCCAACACGAATGAAAGGAAGGAGTTTGCGTATCGTGTTTACATCCCATCCCGGTACAGCCTGCAATTCATATAGGTCAATGAAATTGCCGAAGAGCCTTCTGTACACGAGCAGATTTTCGATCTGCAGATCACTCAGGATTCGAAGCTCCTTCATCTCTCCTTCCTCCGCAATATTCAAATTGACAGGATGCCTGCGAAGATGATCTGCCAGTTGCAGGAAGGAATCGTCCTCGGTTTCTTCTTCCATCGCGTCAGCCAGCAATTCAAGCTGCTGCTCCGCCGAGTTTGGAATCTCTTGCGCATGGAGCGTAGCGTAGGAGAAAATAATCACAATTACTATCATCAACCTTTTCATCACTCCTCCTTTTCTGTCTTCTTGCTTCCTCCAAACGAATAATTCAATTTCAATCCCGGACTCAATCCCAATTGCGCATGCATGGAAGCTGTGGCCTCCAACCATAGTCCTCCCAACTTATAGCCCAGAGAAATCCAGGGACTCGAAGCTTGCGAATCGCATCCGACTGCTGCGTTTATTTTTTCATGTAAACGATATTGCACTGCCACCCTCGCACCTACTGCCCTCTGTTCATCTCGATTCAGGGCGCAGGTCACGTAGAAGGATGAGGATGGAGAATATCCCAGGCCGAATGAAAACACCGTGGGAAATTTCTCCTGCTTCTCTTCTCCAAATCTTCCTCCCGCAGGATTTCTCAATTGTAATCCCGCCACGAGTCGACTGGTAAGATGCACGCGAGCAGCTACTGCATATGTAATGGCCGATGCATTTCCATACATCGCAATCTTCATCATATTAAAATTGAACTGCACACCAAGATCAACATGGTTACCCATTCGCATACCGTAAGCGAGCCCGATCCTATTCTCTCCATACTCACTCGTTCCAAACATGGATGCAGAAAATCCCACTCCTCCTCTACCCAATGGCGCACTCACGGCAAAGTGCATATTCTTCACTTCACTTATCATGAACCGCTGCTCTCCATAAACTCCAACAGAAAATTTTTCAACCCGTGCAAGGTTTCCCTGATTGCCTGTGAAAGCAAACGCATCCTTCATGTTCAATTCATTTCCATCTTTAGGAATAAAAGCGGATAGACCAAGCAACGGAGGCTGATAATCGGCCTGCGCCTTGAGATTGGTTTGTAGCCACACGCCCAGCAGGATTAGAATAAGCTTTCTCACTGTCCAAATATTTAGAATGCCAAATTATACCCGAACCAGGCCGAAAAAATGGGTTTTTGAACGCTTCACCGCGGTGTTTTACCTTCGCGCCATGCAGATATTAGACGGCAGAGCGGCGTCCCGCGCAATCCTGGACGAATTAAAGATCGCAGTGGCTCAAAGAGCCATCGAAGGAAAGAAGATTCCCCACCTCGCAGCAATACTCGTTGGTGAAAATGGTGCCAGCCAAACCTACGTAAATGCCAAGGTGAAAGCCTGCGCCGACATCGGTTTCAGGTCCACCCTCATCAAGTTCGATGAATCAGTTACCGAAGCGAAACTCCTCGAGAAAGTGGAAGAATTAAACGAAGATCTCGGCGTAAACGGAATTCTCGTGCAACTTCCCTTGCCGAAACACATTTCCGAGGAGAAATTGATCAACGCCATTCACCCCGACAAAGACGTGGACGGATTTCATCCTGTAAGCGTGGGCAGAATGGTGCAGGGACTTCCCACCTTCGTGGCCGCCACTCCATATGGAATCATGTTGCTGCTTGAACACTATGGCATCGAGACGAAAGGCAAGCACGCAGTGGTGATCGGAAGAAGCCACATCGTTGGCCGGCCTGTAAGCATCCTCCTCAGCAGCAATTCCAAATTCGGCAACTGCACAGTCACAGTTT
>CBINHQ010000480.1:0-2336 GCA_966250475.1 uncultured Chitinophagaceae bacterium | reverse complement strand
CCTACCGGCATCTTTATTCTAATAACATGGCTCGTGTTCTTCGACATCAGTTCATCTGTCTCTTCCTTGGAGAGTGAGAGCGAGTTGCGCATCTTCATCCTGATGGAATGATCATACTGCGGAGAAGGATTCTGCTCCGTCTTGTAATCTGACCTCATCTTATCAAGTTCCTCAGGCGTATCGAAAGCATAATACGCGTGACCTGCCGCAACAAGTTTCTCCGCATACTCACGATAGATCTCCTTTCGTTCGCTCTGACGGTAGGGGCCGTAGTTACCACCATGCTTCGGGCTTTCATCGGGAGAAAGGCCGGCCCAGTCGAGGCAGTTGAATATGTAATCCTCCGCGCCTTCTACAAACCTTGTCTGATCGGTATCCTCAATGCGAAGAATGAAATCACCGCCATGCTGTTTTGCAAACAGGTAATTGTAAAGCAGCGTCCTCACACCTCCGAGGTGCAATCCTCCTGTGGGACTTGGCGCGAAACGTACACGTATCTTGTTGCTCATGGCGCAAAGATATAAAGGTTGATCTGGATGAGTCGCAAGGCCATCAGGATTCAATTCCAATCAAATTGATCAGAGAAGAACGCGTACTTCCAAGCACTAACTTTGCATGTAATGAGGTATTTCGTAAAAACGCCATGGTGGTTGAAGAAGATCTATTCAAGCTATGTGTGGAACATCCGCACTGCTGAGAAGGAACTGTACCTGACGTTTGATGATGGACCGCATCCTGCCATCACGCCCTTTGTGCTGGATGAATTAACCAAGTACAACGCGAAGGCAACTTTCTTTTGCATTGGAGCAAACTGCGAGAGGAATCTTTCAATGATGGAACGAATCGTTAAGGAAGGTCATTCCATCGGCAATCATACATACTCTCATCTCAATGGATGGAAGACGAAGAGCAATGTTTATCTCGAAGATATCAGCAAAGCATCAAAATTGATCGACACTTCCTTGTTTCGTCCTCCCTATGGAAGAATACTTCGTTCGCAGGCAGGTAAAGTGAATGAAGCAATGCGCAAAGCAAATGCAAGCATTGTGATGTGGGATGTGTTGAGTGGTGATTTCGATACAACACTTAGCAAAGAACAATGCTTAAAGAATGTTATCGATCATGCGAAGGAAGGCTCAATTATTGTATTTCATGATAGCGAGAAAGCGAGACCATTAATGGAGTATGCATTACCTAAAGTATTGGAACATTTTTCGAAGAAGGGATTTCGCTTTCTAAATTTATCATCGCTTCAAAATGAAGAGTAAGCGAAAATACAAGGCAGGCATGGCTTTCAGACGATGTAGTAAGTCCTAAAAAAAGTTAGGGCCTGGGTAGAAACCCTGGCCCGTTTTTAATCCGTACCCTATGAAAACTGAATTAAAGGTATAATAATTTTTAATTAATCCAAACTATTTTCAGGACAGGCAGATATTGCAATTTGCCGGGTACCCTGACCCGAAACTCAATTTGTTCATTATGGTTCTTTTTGACACACACTCTCACATCTATGTTCCCGAGTTTGACAACGACCGCGGCGACATGATGGAACGGGCTGATAAAGCGGGAATTGCAAAGGTCTTAATGCCCGCCATTGACTCGTCTACTCACGGTGCCATGCTGCAACTCACACAACACTTTCCTGGCGTGTGTTTACCGATGATGGGTGTTCATCCCTGTTCAGTGAAGACCGACTACGAGAACGAACTCAAGGTCGCGGAGAATCATCTCGCATCGGGTGAGTATGTGGCCGTGGGTGAAACCGGACTCGATTTTTACTGGGACACGACATACACCGAACAACAATACACAGCATTTCAAAAGCAGATTGATTGGGCGTTGCAATACGACATACCTGTGGTGATTCATTCACGCAACTCGATTGATGAGTGCATTGAAATGATTGAGAAAAATCAAGATGGAAAATTGAGAGGCGTGTTTCACTGCTTCACTGGTACCGCGGAGCAGGCGCAGAAAATTATCGGGCTTGGATTCTTTCTCGGCATTGGTGGCGTGGTGACATTTAAGAATTCCGGCCTCGACAAAATCGTAGCAACTATGCCGATGGAAAGCATGGTACTCGAAACGGATGCGCCCTACCTCGCACCTGTGCCTCACAGGGGCAAGCGAAACGAGCCATCCTACCTGAGCCTTGTGGCGCAGAAGATGGCGGATGTCACGGGCCTCACTCTTGAAGAGGTGGCCAGAATCACGACCGCCAATGCCACGAAATTGTTCAGGCTCTGAGGCGATAAAGCCTTATTTTTGCCGTCCAAAATTTGGAGAGTTGTCCGAGTGGTTGAAGGAGCACGCCTGGAAAGTGTGTATACCTCTAA
>CBINHQ010000479.1:0-2355 GCA_966250475.1 uncultured Chitinophagaceae bacterium | reverse complement strand
CACTCTCTTCGCTGGAGCAATCGTAGCCATTGGTGCACTGTTCCTGCAGGGCGATCTCGTGACCGACCTCACAAGTATTGGTACACTGTTCGCATTCGTGCTGGTTTCTGGTGGTGTGCTTCTGCTTCCACCAGTTCCGAAAGAATCGGGCAAGTTCAGGCTTCCCTACATCAACGGCAGATACATAATACCCGTACTTCTTGCCATTTTCATCTACCTGTTTCATGAGCGATTGATTGACGCGTTCAGAAACATTGGCAATGAAGGATACCAGGAGGTGCTGTTCATATTCTACATCGTTATCGCGACGATCCTGACTATACTCACAATCATCAGGCAATATTCATTCATTCCCATGATGGGCGTTCTTTCCTGTCTCTACCTGCTGATCGAGATCCCGGCTGTAAGCTGGCTCTGGTTCTTCGTGTGGATGGCATTGGGATTGCTTATCTACTTCCTGTATGGTTACAGGAATAGCGGGTTGAGGAAATAGAGAATTAGCTAATTTGTGAATGGGTGAAATTTGAAGTTGGCGATACAGTATTGCTTCTTCATTCCAATGAAGAAGGCACAGTCATCGAGATAATGAATGAGCAGATGGTGATGGTGGAGGTGGGTGGTGTGCGTTTTCCCGCCTATGTCGATCAACTTGATTTTCCTTATTTCAAACGCTTCACTGAAAAAAAGATCAGGAAGAAGGAAAAGACTTTCGTGGATGACCTTCGTAAAGAGAAGCCTCGCGCAGTCGACCGCACTGAGGATGGAATGTGGCTGATTGTCTTCCCTAAATTCGAGACGGATGAATTTGGCGATGAAATCGTGGAAGAACTAAAGCTCCATCTCGTAAACCACACGTCATCAACTTACAATTTCAAATACACGCTCAGCTATTTTGGAAAACCTGACTTTGAGCTGAAGAATCAGATCAATCCATTCGAAAAATTTTACCTGCACGATGTGCCGTTCCCGAGCATGAACGACAATCCCTCATTTGAGTTTGAATTCTCGCTGCAGAAACCAGAGAAGAAGAAAGCAGAATTCTTCGAGACGATGTACAAGCCGAAGGCGAAGCAGCTCTTTGCGAAAATCGAAGAGTTGAGAGTGAAGAACGAGCCATCATTTTCCCAACGATTGTTCGAGGTCTACCCCGACAAGCCAATCGAAGATCGCATGGATCTCAGCAAGCTTTCCTCGAAGGGATACAAGGTCTATGACGCTAAGGCGGCGAGGCAACATCTAGAAGCTCCACGGAGCGTAATCGATCTTCACGTGGAGAAGATCACAGACAACTGGAAGCACCTTAGCAATTTCGAAATACTGGGACTTCAATTAAAGGAGTTCGAAAAATACTACGACCTCGCAGTTGCCCACATGCAGCCTTCACTCATCGTGATTCATGGCGTCGGCACCGGAAGGCTTCGCGAAGAAATTCATGAATTACTCAAGTACCGCAAGGAAGTCAAATCCTTCGTTAATCAGTATCATCCTTCATTTGGATACGGCGCCACAGAAATTCTCTTCGAGTATTAACTAAAATATTCAACACAGAATCTGCGAATTGGTAAATTTGCAGTTGGCCAGGCTATCGATCCTTCTCAGGAAGGGTAGGAAAGTCCGGACAGCACAGAGCAATGCACCGGTGAACAGCCGGGTCTTCGCGCAAGCGGGGAACAGAAAGTGCCACAGAAAATAACAACCAGCCTTTGGCTGGCAATGGTGAAAACGTGAGGTAAGAGCTCACGACTGTCGGTGGTAACGCCGGCAGGGGGTAAACCTTGCATGCTGAAATGCCACGTATAGGATCGTTGAAGGGCTGCTCGCCCGATTCGCTTCGGCGAAACGATCCAGGGTAGGCAGATCGATCCCGTCGGGTAACCTTCGGGACAGATAAATGATAGCCATCCGCTTCGCGGAAACAGGATCCGGCTTATGGCCTCTTTTAATTAACTAATTAGCCAATTTGCTAATTAGTTAATTGAAAGATTCCCGATGTAACCTCCGATCTCCATCATCCACGCAATTCCCAGATGTACCATCAGGCCTCCGAATATGGATCTGGTATGATACACCACGATGCCGAGAAGCATTCCCCCAAAATAAGAACTGATACATTCGCCCAGCGGCTTGCCGAAGTGTATGGTGCAATAGAAGCAAGCCATCGGAAGAATCGCTTCCTTTCCCGCAAATTTGACGAATGCAAGCACGAGGAACCCGCGAAAGAATAGCTCGATTGAGACGAAATCGCTGCCGTAAGAGAGTTCGAAGAGAAGCTTATGCCACCATTCAATCTGCAATGAACCGAGGTTGAAATCAAGCGTCTTGAGCTTCGGATACATCGCGAGAAAGTCTGGTTGC
>CBINHQ010000478.1:0-2355 GCA_966250475.1 uncultured Chitinophagaceae bacterium | reverse complement strand
GCGATCTTTTGAATAGTTTCTCCCGCAGGCACTCCGAAGAAGCTGCGAATATTCGAGATGGTATATTTCCATTTATTCGGACCGGCTGTAGTTGCCTGCGATTGCGGCGCCGTGGTTCCCCATGAAAAGGGAACATACAACCAGTTTCCCGCTCCGGTACTAAGGTTGGTGATCACGCCTACGTGCACGTACACGTTTCCGGTAAATCCCTGCAAGCCCTGGTTTCCTTTTGTTGCATCCACTGTGATGGTGATTTCATCACTGTCCTTCGCGAATGAAGGCGACCAATCGAGCAATTGAGCATTCAGGCAACCGCAAATGCAGAGCATGACCGCGGCAGAAAGCAATCGTTTCATAAAAGCAAGTTTAAGCGGCCCGGGAAGGGCGTTACCGAAGATACATAATATGTACTTATAACACATTAAAATATTTTCGAGGGAGAATTACCTTTTCTCTGCGCTTATCTTTGAAAGAATTTTGACTTCATGTACAGCGATTCCGAAATACAGAAACTCCAGAAATCAACTTCTTCCCTGCTCAAAAAGGCAGGGGGAAAGGGAATTACGTCGGATGAGATAGAAGACTTACGCAATGTGCTAAGGTTTCATGAGCACCGTTATTATGTGTTGAATGAACCGATGATCTCCGACTTCGAATATGACCAGCTTTTCAAGGCTCTGGTTAAG
Source organism: uncultured Chitinophagaceae bacterium (assembly GCA_966250475.1). Lineage (GTDB taxonomy): Bacteria > Bacteroidota > Bacteroidia > Chitinophagales > Chitinophagaceae > CBINHQ01. Next base: position 1,669 of record CBINHQ010000478.1, on the reverse strand, counting down.
CTGGAAGAGGAGAATCCTTCGCTGATCACGCCGGACTCGCCATCACAAAGAGTTGCGAAGGACCTCACGAAATCATTTCCGACGGTGCAGCATCTGGTTCCGATGCTTTCGCTTGATAATTCTTACAATAGTGAAGACCTTATATCCTTCGATCGCAAGGCGAGGGAGGCAACAGGAATTTCCGAGATTGAATATTGCGTGGAACCGAAATTCGATGGGGGAAGTATTTCACTCGTTTACGAGAACGATGCGCTGGTGAGAGGCGCCACTCGAGGAAATGGAGTCGAGGGGGATGAGATAACCACCAACATCAGGCAGATTCGTTCCATTCCGCTTTCTGCGAAATTCTCCGAATATGGATTGCAGATTGCCGAAGTGCGTGGCGAGGTATTGATCAACAAATCGAATTTCGCGAAGTACAATCAACAGATGGTTGACCAGGGACTGGCGCCGCTTGCCAATCCAAGGAATGCGGCCTCGGGCACACTTCGCATCAAGGATCCGAAGGAAGTATCGAAGCGAAATCTCGAAGCATTTGTATACAATCTGAGTTTCACTTCTACGATTCCGGGAAAGAGCGAATCGAAAAAACTGAGCAAACATTCCGGCGCTCTGGAAATGCTTTGGCAGCTTGGCTTTCGCAGTCCGGTAAAGGAGATGAAGGTTTTCAAAGGAATAGATAAAGTGATTGAATTCTGCAATGAATTTGAAATAAAGCGTGATGATCTTCCTTACGAGATCGATGGAATGGTGATCAAGGTAAACGATGTGGAATTGCAGGAGAAACTCGGAATGACCACTCACCATCCACGCTGGGCAATTGCCTATAAATTCAAAGCAAGACAAGCCACGAGCACTTTACTGAATGTGGAATACCAGGTGGGAAGAACGGGTATGATTACACCGGTGGCAAAAATCCAACCTGTGCACATTGGTGGAGTCACTGTGACTTCCATTTCATTGTTCAATGAAGATGTGATCAGGGAAAAGAATTTAATGATAGGCGATACCGTACTTGTCGAGCGAGCGGGGGATGTAATCCCGTACATCGTGAGATCGATGGAGGAGCTTCGCAGCGGAAGTGAAAAGAAGATCGAGTTTCCGACACAATGTCCAGTCTGTGCAAGCAAGTTGTTCAAGGAAGAAGGCGAGGCTGCGTGGAGATGCATCAACATTGAATGTCCTGCGCAGGTTGTGGAGCGAATCATCCATTTCGTAAGCAAGGATGCGATGGACATGCGAGGCTTTGGAGATGCAAACGTGCGGAAGTTCTATGAGCTTGGCTTGCTGAAAGACATTCCGGGCATTTACAAATTCGATTTCGAAAAGCTTGGCACACTCGAAGGATTCGGGCAGAAGTCGATCGACAATTTAAAAGCCGCAATTGAAAACTCGAAGAAGCAGCCCTTGCACAGGCTTATCTTTGCACTAGGCATCCGCTTCGTGGGTGAGACAACTGCCAAGACGCTCGCACATGCCATCGATCATCTGCTTGAATTGAAAGACTTCTCCGAAGAGAAATTGAAATCACTTGAAGACATTGGTCCGAAAGTAGCGGGAAGCGTCGCGCACTTCTTCAGCAATGCCTCGAACATCGAGATGTTGAAGGAACTTGAGCAACTCGGACTCACTCTCAAGAATGAGAAGCGCGACCACGACACATCGGGTA
>CBINHQ010000477.1:0-2373 GCA_966250475.1 uncultured Chitinophagaceae bacterium | reverse complement strand
CTCGCTACACTCGCAAAGAATGATAAATACTCCGTAGTTCGTGCCAGCGCCATCCGCAGGCTTGGGGACTACATGAAGACAGAATACGCAGAGTTGTTCAGGTCTGCAACGAAAGACTCTTCCTATTCTGTTGCCGGCGCAGCACTTGGAGCCCTGGCGAAGATCGACAGCAGCGCCGCACTTGAAATTGCGAAGCAACTCTCCACTCAACCCGCGAAAGGAGCGTTGAAGAGCGCGATCACTGCGCAAATTGTGAAGTCGGGCGATTTGAGTATGGCGGAAAAGATCATCTCCGATTTCGAGAATCAACCGCTGCAGGCACAGTTCAACGAGCTGAACAATCTCGTTACTTACCTCTCCGTGATCAATGATTACGACAAGGTGAAGCGTGGAATCGACGCCATCGTGAAGCTTCGCGAAGCAGTTCCGGACGCTTATCGCAACCAGACAGATCCGTATATAAACGGAATGATCCTGAAAGGACTGCTTGCAAGTAAGAAGAAGGCCGCCGCCGCGAATCCTTCTGACGCCGGATTACAATCACAAGTACAATACCTCGAATCCGTAATGCCCGACGCCGACAAGAAAGGATTTTGATATTACGAAATATTTCAACGCCAGACAACGGGGAAAAAACATTTTTCCCCGTTGTTTTTCCCCTTCCTTTGACCTCCTCCATGCATTAGATTAGATGTCCCAAAACGATTTCTGCGGGAACGCACCCATTCGGATATGATTTCCCACCACAGAATTCCCGGCCCCCTTGTTGAATGCCCGTAACCCACTTCCTGCCCTCCCGCACCCTTGACCTGCCAGGTTATTGAACATGAAGGGAGGTCCTATGCAAGGCAACACCATCAACATATTCGTCCTCACCACAGCACTCATCACCATCGTGGTGCTAACGGCAATCATATGCGCGATCGCCTGGCTCTACAAAAGGGGAATGCGGGAATATATGCAGCGACTACGCGCATTAGAATTCGACCAAAAGCGGAAGCTGATGTCGTCCAAACTTGATGTGCAGGAGGAAACCTTCCGTCACATCGCGCGTGAAATACACGACAACATCAGCCTCTCACTCACACTCGCCAAACTTTATCTCAATACTCTCCCGTACAATAACCGCGATAAATTGTGCGAGCAGGTGAACGCTTCTGTTGAATTGCTCACCAAAACCATCTCCGACCTCCGCGATTTTTCGCGCAGCCTCAATCCCGAATACGTGATCAGCCAGGGCCTAATTCGTGCCGTTGAGCTGGAGACCGAAAGAATCAGAAAGGCCGGCATGTTTGAAGTCGACCTCCGAGTGATCGGCTCTCCCGTCTACCTCGACACAAAAAAGGAACTGATCATCTTCCGCATCGTGCAGGAAGCCTTCAACAACATCATCAAACACGCCAAAGCCACCAGGTCTGAAATCGACCTGCACTACAACGGGGCCACCCTGCACATACGCATTGGCGACAATGGTGTCGGATTCCGGACCATCAATCCCGAGATCCCCGCACACACCGGCAAGTCAGGGCTCGTGAACATGTGGACACGTGCAAAGATGATTGGTGGCACCATGCAAGTAGAAAGCGCCGCCTCGAAGGGCAGCAGACTAATGTTTAACATACCTATTTAATATGAACAACACAATCGAATCAACCATCAAAGTCGCGCTGGTAGACGACCATTCTCTCCTGAGAAACGCGCTGGCCAACCTAATCGACAGTTTCGGTGAATGCCGGGTGATCGGACAACTTAACAACGGCAAAGAATTAATCGAGGCAATTACTGCCGGCGTCATTCCCGACATCATCATCCTCGATGTGAACATGCCTGAAACCGACGGCTTCGAATCCGCAGAATGGCTGAGCAAGAATCACCCTGAAATCCGCGTGCTCATGCTGACCATGTTCGACTCCGAAGTTTCTCTTCTCCGATTACTCCAACTCGGCGTGAGAGGATTTCTGAAGAAAGACATCGAGCCTTCCGAATTGAAATTCGCCATTCAGTCGGTCGCCTCCACGGGGTATTATTATTCGAATCACACCACGGGAAGGATCGTGAACTTCTTTCGCAACACAGGTGGCGGGACTTTCCAGACTCCGATGCTAACGGACCAGGAACTCGTCTTTCTGCGATATCTCTGCAGCGACATGACCTATAAAGAAATTGCACATCGAATGGAACTCAATCCAAGATCGGTGGATACGCTGCGCGATCATCTGTTTGTGAAGCTTGATGTGAGGAGCAGAGTGGGTTTGGTGATGGTGGCGATGAGACATGGGTTGGTGGGGATTTAGGGGATAAGCTGATTGGTTTATTGGCTAGTTAGCTAATGGAAGGGCGGTAATTTTTTCTGGGGTTTTAATGGGGGCTTGA
>CBINHQ010000476.1:0-2384 GCA_966250475.1 uncultured Chitinophagaceae bacterium | reverse complement strand
CCCACAAATTTGAACTGATCATCAAAGAACATATAGTTTATATACGCCTTCGGTATTGTTGTTGTCTCTCCATTCTGACCAGTAAAAAATGAATTTGGAATGAGACTCGAGTTCCAGATATTCAAAATAAAATATTTCAGTATACCTGAGAAAAATTGCTTTGGATTTCAATCGTAGTTAGCTTAACAGCATAATGTTTCCTATTGCATTCAAAAAAAAGCCCCGCTGTGGAAACAGCGGGACTGTGGTTAAGGCTCTGATTAGTAGCTATTTTAAATGCGGTTTGAATTCAATGAATCAAAAATATAATGAACCTTTCGAATTTCACATACCACTTTCGAGGTATTTTAAAAAAATAATCTCATTTCAACCCGTCCAATTCACCCTTCACAAACTTCATTAACCCGCTGATATGGGCAGGTGAAAGGTTGAATTCCAACCCCGCTGCTTCAAAAAGCTCGGGCAATGTACGGGTTCCGCCAAGGTCCAATGCGGTTAAATAATTATTAATTGCCCTTTCAGGATCCTGCTTGTATTGCTGCCAAAGCCCAATAGCGCCAAGCTGTGCAATGCCGTATTCAATGTAATAAAAAGGCACTTCAAACAAATGGAGCTGACGCTGCCAGGAATACTTCCTGTATTCTTCAAGCCCGGAGGTATCGAGTACAGGCGAAGTAAACTCAGCAATTATTTCCATCCACTTCGCAGTTCTCTCTTCGAGGGAATGATTGGGATTTTCATAAACCCAATGCTGAAACTTATCAATGGTTGCTATCCACGGGAAGATGGTAATCACTCTTTCGAGTTGTTGCTCCTTCGCACGAAGAAGCTCTTCCTTACTATCAAAGAATACCTGCCAGTGGTTCATGCTGAAGAGCTCCATTGACATGCTCGCCACCTCTGCAATTTCTGTTGGGTAATCCTTGAAGCCATTCAACTCCTCATCATGCGTGAGGAATGAATGAATGGCGTGACCACCCTCATGCACCATTGTGGTAACATCATCAAGTTGTCCTGCGGCATTCATGAAAATGAACGGTGCGCCTGTTTCAGCGAGTGGACAATTATATCCGCCCGGCGCCTTGCCCTTCCTGCTTTCGAGGTCGAGGTGACCAAGCTCCTTCATCTTGCGAAGACAATCGCCGAAGAAGGGACGCATTTCATTAAAGCATTTGATAGTCTTCTCGATCAGCTCTTCACCTGTCTTGAAAGGACGGAGGGGTTGAATTCCCTCGGGTTCTGCATCAATATCCCAGGGACGAAGTGTGTCGAGGCCTAGTTTTTTCTTCTTTCCTTCGTAGATCTGATCAACCAGGGGCATCACATGCAGCTTCACTGCTTCATGAAACTGGAAGCAATCTTCCTTGGTATAATCAAACCGGCCGAGCTCTACGAAACGATAGTCGCGGTAGTTTTTGTAACCGGTATTCATTGCGACCTTATGCCTTTTCCCCAACAGTGAACTGAAGAGCGTGTTTAATTCGTCTTTATCCTGCAGGCGGCGTTCAGAAATCTTGCGGTAGACCTCTTCCCTCACCTTTCTGTCGGGATCTTCCAGAAACTTTGCAGCTTGCTGAAGAGTGTATTCCTGTCCGTTTACGGTGACGGTCATCTTCCCTGATATAACGCCAAACTGTTGTGCCTCCACATTCAATTCCGCCTGAAGGGGAATGTTTTCTTCACGGAAGAGGTCGATATTCTTTTTGACGTTTCGGAGGTAGGTGAAGAACTTTTTCTGATCGAGGTCCTTCGTGAAAGGGCAATCGATGAGTTTGCGGTTGAGCGCATCGGCGAAGGGTTGAATCTTCGGCTGAATCTCCATCATGAAGTAGTTGAAGGATTCTTCCAGCGCCTTGTTCTCCGTGTCGCAAGTCATTTTGATCTGCCGCCAGCAAGCGTCTTCACTTACTGCTGATTCCAGTTCGCTCACATCCTTCAGCCATTTTTCGAGATCGCCGACGGAATTAAGCGGCCGGCTTTCGAGGTCTTTGAAATATGGCTCGATGGTCTGCCAATCCTTTATCTCCAGGTTCGTGGGAAGAAAGTTTCTCGGTAATTTCTCAATGTCTGCACTGTATTTCATAATTCATCCTTTATAAAAAAGTAAAAGCTACAAGCTAATCACTGCCTGTAGCTTAATTAGCTAACTGTTTAATTAACCTGATTGTTTATTTCTTTCCGCCTTTTTTTGGTGCGGCCTTCTTTTTTGCAGGAGTTTTCTTTTCCGGCTCGGCTTTCTTTTTTGCAGCCGCCTTCTTTGCAGGTTTCTTTTCTTCAGTTTCCTTTGCAGCCTTTTTCTTTGGAGCGGGCTTTTCTTCTTTTTCTTCCTTTGCAGGGGCGGCCTTCTTCGCTGGTTTCTTTTCTTCCTTCACTACGGGTGCGGG
>CBINHQ010000475.1:0-2385 GCA_966250475.1 uncultured Chitinophagaceae bacterium | reverse complement strand
TGCGGCGGCATCAACCTCGAGTATTATTTCTCAAGAGTGGATAATTACAAACTTGGCGCAGGAACAAAGCTTCCACATAATGTGATGGGATTGATTGGCGTGGCAAACAGTAGTGATGGCGATTTGCGCCCGGGTTTGCCGTTGCAGATGATTGAGGTACACGATCCACTTCGATTGCTGATGATCGTTGAGCATTATCCGGCGATCGTGCTGCAAACAATCAAGTCCGCCCCCGAAATGTATGAATGGTACATCAATGAATGGATTCATCTTGTGGTGATAGATCCCGGTACTGATAAGTTTTTCCTCTTTAAACGAGGAGAGTTTATAGAGTACAGGCCATTGCAGAAAGAGATCGACAAAATAGAGGATATGGAAAAGCTCGCTGCTTCTGCAGAAGAGATGGAGACAAATTACATTCTTGATGCAACTAAAGAAAATCTTCCGGTTTACCTTATCAATCAAAACTAATCATGTCAGAGTTTTTACAGGTATTTGTCCTGCTGCCGCTTCTCGCGTTTCTTGGCAGCCTCTTCATTTCTTCTAAGAATGAGCGGGTGCTTTCGATACACTCGATCACCACGGCCGTTCTTCAGGTCGTGCTGCTGCTTGCGTTCATTGTGATGTGGGCGGTGGAGGGATTTCCGTTGCTGAACAGCAAGGAGCTCGTGTTCTTCAAGTCCAGGGATATTGAAATATTCATCGACTTCTATTTCGACAAGACCACGGCAGTGTTTGCATTGGTGGGAGCAGTCATCACGCTAGCGGTGAATATTTTCAGCAGGTATTACCTGCACAGGGATGAAGGGTTTAAGAGATATTTTTCTACGATACTTCTCTTTTTCTTTTCGTTTAACCTGGTTGTGTTTTCCGGAAACTTTGAAACGCTGTTCCTGGGTTGGGAAGTTTTAGGAATCTGTTCATTCCTTCTAATTGCATTTTACCGTGACAGATACCTGCCAGTGAAGAACAGCCTGAAGGTGATTTCAATTTACAGGCTTGGAGACATCTGCCTCATTCTTACCATGTGGATGAGTCACCAGCTTTGGCATGAGAACATCACGTTTGCGAAGTTGAACGATGCGTCGATAGTTGAAACGCATGTGGGGCAATATTATCTGTTTTCACTGTTCCTGGCAGCGATGGTGGTTGTGGCCGCGAGTACGAAGTCGGCGCAGCTTCCGTTTTCATCCTGGCTGCCACGCGCGATGGAAGGACCAACTACTTCCAGTGCGATATTTTATGGATCGCTATCTGTACACCTGGGAGTCTTTCTCCTTATCCGAACCTATCCATACTGGAGCGCCTTGACTGAGATCAGAATACTGATCATTTTGCTCGGCGCAGCCACCAGCCTAGTAGCCACCTCTATCGCAAGGGTTCAATCGACGGTTAAGACGCAGATTGCCTACGCATCCATCACTCAGATAGGGCTCATGTTGATAGAGGTTGCTCTCGGCTGGCATATTCTGGCTCTTGTTCACTTTTCTGCGAATGCGCTTCTACGTACGTACCAGTTGCTCGTTTCGCCATCCGTGCTGAGTTATCGCATTCATGGCATGGTGTTCAATTTCATGCCGCAGCGGGAAACGAAGGCGGGAGCAATAGCGGGAAGAATTAAAAATTCACTCTACATTCTTTCGATTAAGGAATGGAACCTCGACAGATTTCTGCAGGTTACACTGTGGAATCCATTCAAGTGGATGGGAAGAAAGTTGGGTTTCAAATCTGATAAAATTGTATTCATCATCATTGGTGCAATCTTCTTAACTGGCTTGTTTTTGGATACGTTCCCCCGAAAACTACCGGCCAACGTACAATCTACGTTGCCGGTAATCTATTCGCTCCTTGGGCTGATTCTGGTCCTCAGTGCCTTCAGTGAAAGGGTCAGTCCCAAGAGAGCGTGGCTGCTTGTGATTGCTTCGCAACTCTTCATCAGCATATCCGTTCTCATCTTCCATGATGCGTTTGGACATGATTACATGATGCTTTATTTGAGTGGTGCGATACTCTCTGCTGTTGGTGGTTACCTGTGTATACTGAGGCTTGAAAAGCTGGAAGGAACTGTTACACTAAACCGATTTCATGGACATTCATATGAGTATCCGGGACTCGCGTTTCTGTTTTTCTTCTCGGGATTGGGGCTGGTTGGATTTCCGTTCACGCCAACGTTCATCGGAATTGATTTACTCTTCAGTCATATTCACAGGGGAGAGATACTGATCATAGCGTTCATATCGCTAAGCTTCATCTTCATGGAGCTTGCGGTGTTGAGGATGTATGCGAGAATGTTTTTGGGCCCGCATGTGAAGGGTTATCATGCGGTGAGTTATAGGTCGTCGTAAGGATGAATTGGCCGTATATTGTTGACCGTATACCGTTGAC
>CBINHQ010000474.1:0-2388 GCA_966250475.1 uncultured Chitinophagaceae bacterium | reverse complement strand
CAGTTACCATCAGTCCAATAGAAGAATGGCTTCTCACCAAAGCGGTCTCTCGCCGCGAATAATTCCTTCTCCTGTTCATCCCAAATTGCAAATGCAAACATGCCGTCGAAGTGGTCAACACAGTCCTCTCCATAAAAATCATAAGCGGCAAGTATAACTTCTGTGTCGGAAGCGGAGTGAAATTGGTAGCCTTTTGTCTTGAGATCGGACTGAAGTTCAATATAATTGTAGATCGCACCGTTGAACACGATGGTATATCGTTGCTCTTCGTTGTGGCCATAATGCATGGGCTGGGAAGCGGCTGGAGAAAGGTCGATGATGGAGAGGCGTCGGTGTCCAAGCAAGGCATTTCCACAAGGGCTCTCCCATAATCCTGCGCCTTCAGGACCGCGATGCGCCAATGCGGCCGTCATCGCCGAAAGATGCTCCTTGCCAAATCGATCCCTTCCTGGTTGTATGATGCCAGCTATCCCACACATGGTGTAAATATCAAATATTTTTCGGGAAAGGATGGATGGCGCTCTAGTCAGAACTCGATGGGAAGCCTTGCAATCACGTCGTCCCAACCAAATACAAGTTCGGCGCCTTTATCAGACTTCTCAAATACGATGGTGAAGTATTCGAGTTTAATGTTTCCCGTGGTGACCGGTATCTCGAACCTTGCAACATCACGCGTTGAATCTTGCTTCAACCCCCAGGTATCGATTGCCGAATTGATTGCGATGGTCCATTTGTCTTCGGCAAGCACGCAATACAAAGTATATCTTCCTGCAGGAATTCTGCGGTTCTGAATCTTTACATCCTTATAGAATTGAATCTCGGTTGCTTCGTTCGCGCCGAGTCTCCATGTCTCGCCGTACTTCAACACGCCACCGAAAAGCGCTCTTCCTCCAAGGTGCGGACGGCTGTAGATCACCCTTGCGACAGGTGCGCCGATTGCAGGATTGGCCATCTTCAGCTTGGGATAGTCCACAGGAAAATAGGCCATGTCCATGGGAGAAATGTCAACCGTAGAAAGCGGATTGCGAAGCGCATCGGGATTCACAAACAATTGCGAATCCTTGCGTGGCTCTCCAGCAACGTTTGGTTGCTCCGGCTCCTTATCGTTGCAGCCGAAACTTGTGAAAAGCAGCGCTGAAATAAGGAATAATGTAAGTACTCGCATAATGGTAGCTCGTTATGGGTAAATTGGCAATGAGGCCTTCACATTCTCCCAGGCTACAACAAGATTCACATGCCCGTTCACCTTAATGAAATTCATTGCAAGAGATTCAACCTGCTCTTCCATTTTCTGTACAGGCACTTCAACCCTTACTGCATCGAGAGTGGAATCGTACCTGAACGAACCCCAGGTATCAGTTTCTTTATTCACGATAAAGGTCCAGGTGTTCTCGTTCACGATTGCGTAAAGCGTATACCTTCCCTTGGGAATCTTCTTACCGTTGATGGTTACATTCTTGAAGAATTCGATCTCAGTTGCTTCGTTCGCGCCAAGTCTCCATATCTTTCCATACTCCACCAATCCGCCGAAGATTGTTCTCAATTCCTTCTTCGGTCTGCTGTATACCACTCTCGCCAACAAAGGCTCGGTCACCTTATTCTGAATCTTCAACACAGGGTAATTGGCCGGATAGTATGCGATATCCATGGGCGATTTGTCAACAGGAGGCAATTCCTGCGCACTCACCGATACAACTGTAATCAAGGCCGGTAATAATAGGGCTAATGCTTTTTTCATATATCTGGCAAAAATAACTGATTTCATTGCTATGAGGGCAATGCATGTCACGCGCCTGCACCGGTCAGCAAGCGATACTGTCCGGTGATGAATGGCTTCGCGTCCGCCCAGAATTGACGATAACAATCCCGTAATGGTTGATAGTTCTCCTCGAAAATAAATTCAGCAGCACTGCTTTCGGTAAGATATTTCGCCCTCCTGACCACCCCACCCAGGCTTCTTGCTGTTCCCTGCATGGTGCGGTAGTTGAAGAGCCAGTCCTGCGATTTCATGTAAGGAAACATCATCGCAAACCTCTCAGGAAACCATTCCCGGTGCGCTTCGAGCACTTCGTACACGCTTCTGGAAAAGGAGGCCAGTGATTTCTCGCTGAACTCTTCACGGTCAATTGCGAGATAGTGATCGAAGACCACATCCACAAACGCGCCGCTGTAGAGACGATAGTACGGCCTGAAGTATTGTTTCGCCCTCGTTACTTCGAAATGCGAATCGGTAAAAGTGTCGATGATGCGATGAAGGGCAATGCCTTGTTGTATGCCCTTGGGATAATCGAACTTCTTCTTCCCCTTCACAAAATCACTTATCATATTGCCCACGAGTATTTCCGGATCGCCGAAAGAGAGTAATGCGTGGGCAAGGTAATTCATGAT
>CBINHQ010000473.1:0-2390 GCA_966250475.1 uncultured Chitinophagaceae bacterium | reverse complement strand
AAGATGTCTCCACCCTGCCTTGTATCGATCAGGAAACTAAATGTGAAATCCTTGTAGCGAAGTGAATTGTTGATACCACCTGTCCAGTCTGGATTCGCATTTCCAATGACATTGTTCGATGTGGGTGAAAGCAGGTATCTTCCGTTTGCTCCCACTGTACGTTGCGGCGTTCCCTTATCATCATTTGTGTACACATAGTCACTTCCTCTGATAGTTCCATAAGGCTGACCCACTGTGGCATTAATGGAAACACCACCCTGGAAGTCAGCAAGCACGAGGTTAGTCGCTCCTTCAAACAATTCAACCACCTTGTTCCTGTTACGAGCAAAGTTTATGTTGATGTCCCAGGAGAAATCCTTTGTCTGCACCGGCCTGCCGAACAATGTAAGTTCAATACCCTTGTTCTGCACAGTACCCGCATTCAGGAACTTCGAAGTATAACCGGTAGCTGTTGAAACCACCACTGGGAAGATCTGGTCGATTGTCTTGGCTGAATAATAGGAAAGATCGAACCCCACCCTATTCCTTACGAATGCAACTTCCAATCCCACTTCTGCGCTGCGAGTGCGTTCTGGCAACAAGTCAGGATTGTTCTTTATTCCTGTAACGGATGATTGCGGGTTGGAACCAAATGGAGGAACCACTGCATACACATCATGCACACTGAACAATCCCGCATCATTACCCACCTCCGCATAGTTGGCTCTCAACTTACCGTATGACAGCCATGCCACATCAGGCAGCAATCTTGAGAATGTGAAACCTGCGGAAACAGAAGGATAATAATACACGTTGTTTTCTTCAGGAAGTGTTGATGATTTATCCCGGCGAATTGTAGCGTCGAGTGTCAGCATCTCATCCCATGTGAATGTGGCGCCGGCAAATACACCCTGCACTTCACGAGTTCCATCAAATTCAACCGGTGCATTTGGCGTGTTGAGTGAATTTGAAAGCGCATACACTTTCGGCACGATCAATCCACCATTCGTTGAAGCACGAATGCTTTGTGTATGCTGGCGACGCAGGTTGAAGCCCAGCAACGCCTTAAAGTTGACCCTGGTTGAAAGGTCCTTATCCATGTTCGCGAGTAGATCAAAGTTTGTCTCGCGATACGCCCTGTTAAACCTCGTATAGGATGAAGTAGTAACACTTCCTACAGCCTGGCGTTCCTCCTGCAACTCATCATAAGAGTCAAGAGAAATTCTTCCGAGAAAATTCAACCAGTCGAGCGGTTTATAATTAAGATTGACATTTCCGAAATACCTGTTGCGAGAATCACTCTCGTAATTTTCATACCGCGTGAAGTAAGGATTGTCCCAGAAATTTGGAATGAGGTTATCAGGATCCTTCCAGTTCCAAGTCACGTTCTGACCCGTGCGGAAGTATGCATCCTTCTGATCCTTTACATCCACATTCGTCTGCCACCATTGGCGGAAGTTTGTCATCAGGTTCTTGTCGTCATAACCCGTACCATACCTTCCTACACCTTCAATGTTTGAGAAGTTAAGCATCGCCCCAGCGGTCAAAGTGGGTGTGATGTTAAGCGTACCGCCGAGGTTGACAAGATTCTTGTCGATGCGGCTGTTTGGAAGGATGCCCTTGTCATCAATGCGGGTATATCCAAGTTTAAATGTACCACGATCGCTGCCGCCATCGATGAATATGCTTTGGTTGGATGATACTGCAGTCTCGAAGAATTCAATCGGACTATTTGCTGCTGCAACCCATGGCCGTGCAATTCCGAAGTTGGGAGAGGTTGGATCAAACGCATCCCATTGATAAACCAGGAGGTTTGGATCGAATGCTCCACCATACGAAGCATCCTCGAGTACCGGAGCCACCAGGTCAAGCGTTCCATCACCATCAATATCCCTGTGCAGGAAGTAACCTGAAGGATCTTCATAGAATGCGCCGTAACCTGCTCCATAAAGTTCCTGGTATTCCGCAAACGTCTTCTTATCAATCCGACCTATGGTTACACCTGAGTTAACTGTAATACCCAAACCCTTACCACCTTTTTTTGTTGTGATAAGGATTACACCGTTTGCACCCTGCGATCCGTAAAGCGCACTCGCAGCCGCTCCTTTCAGCACGGTAATAGAAGCAATGTCGTCAGGATTAATATCCGCCGCGGCATTACCATAGTCGTAACCACCACGACCAGTACGTTGGTTTGCCGTGTTGGTATTCGCGTTATTATAGGGTACACCATCGATGACGAACAATGCCTGGTTGTCGCCAGTAAGAGATTTCGTACCGCGCAGGATTACATTCGTAGATCCGCCGAGCGTGTTCGTTTGCTTTACATCCAGGCCCGCCACTTTACCAGAAAGGTTCTGGACAAAATTGGATGTCCTGGCCCTGTTCACTTCTTCTCCCTGCAACTGTTG
>CBINHQ010000472.1:0-2391 GCA_966250475.1 uncultured Chitinophagaceae bacterium | reverse complement strand
AGGGGGCCTGTATGTTTCCGCCGGTCTTCAGCAGTTCGAGAAAATAGAGCTCCCTGGAGTAGAATCCGCCGAAGTTGTTGATCACGGCCACCATGAATTCTTTCGGGTAATAAGTCTTTAGGTACAAACTCATGTAGCTCTCTACCGCGAATGAAGCCGAGTGCGCCTTATTGAAACTGTATCCTGCAAAACTTTCCATCTGCCTCCACACTTCTGCGGCGAGCGAATCCGGATGACCAATCTTCTTACAACTGGCGAAGAATTTTTCACGAATCAGTTGAAACTGATTATTCGACCGATACTTGCCACTCATCGCCCTTCGGAGAATGTCGGCTTCACCAAGGTCGAGTCCCGCGAAGTAGTGCGCGATCTTGATCACATCTTCCTGGAACACCATTACACCGAATGTCTCTCCCAGGTGTTCCTCGAATAAGGGATGGAGATACTGTATGTCCTCACGATTGTGATAGCGATAAATGTATTCCCTCATCATTCCCGACTGTGCTACGCCCGGGCGAATGATGGAGCTGGCAGCAACGAGCGTGATATAATCATCGCAGCGAAGTTTTTTCAAGAGCTGACGCATGGCGGGCGATTCGATGTAAAAACAACCGATGGTATTTGCTTCGCGAATGTTTGATCGCACCAGCTCATCATTGCGGAATTTATCGAAGGCGTGAATGTCAATGTCGATGCCGCGATTGGCTTTTATCAGTCGCAGGCTTTCCCTGATGTGTCCGAGCCCTCGCTGACTCAGGATGTCAAATTTGTTCAGGCCGATGTTCTCCGCCACGAACATATCCATCTGCGCGGTGGGAAAACCCTTCGGCGGCATGAAGAGTGTGGCATAGTTGAAAATGGTTTCCTCCGAGATCAACATTCCGCAGGGGTGAATGGAGAGGTTGTTCGGAAAATTTTTCATCAACGCGCCATACTGCATGATGAGTCGTTGGATCTTATCCTGCGGCTGCATGGTGCGCTGTAGCATCTTTATCTCATCTGTAGGTAATCCAAATACTTTTCCCAACTGAAGAATGATCGCATCGCGTTGAAAAGTGGAATATGATCCGAGCAAGGCCACATGATTTCTTCCGTATCGCTTGAATACATAATCGATCACTTCGTCGCGGTCCGTCCATGAGAAGTCGATGTCGAAGTCGGGAGGAGAAGTGCGGTGAGGATTCAGAAAACGTTCGAAATAAAGATTCAATTCGATGGGATCCACATCGGTGATACGCAGGCAATACGCCACAATGGAGTTGGCGCCGCTTCCTCGCCCTACGTAGTAGAACCCGCGCGACTGTGCATAGCGAATGATATCCCAGTTGATCAGGAAGTATGCGTTGAACCCAAGGTCATCGATGATCTTCAGTTCCTTCTTCAGCCGTTCTGCGGCGGCTTTGTTTTTTCGTCCGTACCTCGTCACGAAGCCATCAGTAGCAAGTTTGTGAAGCAATATGCGATCATCTTCCGCCGATGCGCTGAAGGAACGCTTATTCTTATCGCTATGAAAATCCATCTCGATGTTGCAGGCATCAATGAGCTTGTATGTATTGGTGATGATGAATGGATAGTCACGAAATTTTTCCAACAGGGTGGAAGGCGGAACGAAGGTCTCTTCAGGTGAAGCCTCGACAGAAGGAGGAAGCTTCGACAGGAGACAGTTCTTATCGATTGCTCTCAGCAGGCGATGGAGGGCATGATGTACTTTGTCCTGCACGGTCACCGGCTGACGTACGACAAATTTCTGTGCGTGCAGGCGTAGATTGATGCCAAATAATTTCGTGAGTTCGGAAGGCAGTATGCCAATCCGCTCATTGGGACGGAGCGATTCCGGTGTTCTTGCACCGAGTGGATAGATCACGAATCCATCCCAGCTGTCGGGAAAGAAAAGGAGATCTTCCGACGGCTCGGGAAAGGCTTTTCCGTGTAGCAAGTGAGAGGAGAGGAAATGATTTATCCATGTCATTCCCTTTCGTGTGGCGGCAAGCAGGATGTAAAGGAGCTTGTCTTCATTCCGCACCTCCACGCCAACGATGGGTTTGATGCCAACTTCCTGGCAGTATTGCACAAAGTCCCAGGCATCGCAGGTGGTATTGATGTTGGTAAGCGCCAGCGCGGTCACGCCACGTTCTACTGCCGCATCCACGAGCCCGCGCGTGGAAAAGGTTCCGTATCGAAAGGAGAAATATGTTTTACAGTTGAGGTACATCCAGGCAAAACTACTAATTTTTTTAGCTTTGCTAAAAAAATTAGTAGTTTTGCCTATTAGCTAATTATTAATTAATTAGCCAATTGCTTCCTCAGCCTTTCCGCTTCTCTTGCATACCGGAGGCCTTTGACGAGGAAATAGATGATGATGACTTTGGCGATAATGCCGCCAAGGAAGCC
>CBINHQ010000471.1:0-2395 GCA_966250475.1 uncultured Chitinophagaceae bacterium | reverse complement strand
TACATCATTCTTGTGCGAGTAATTAAATGGGAGTAAGAAATCAACATGAAACAATTAACTGGTATCATAAAGCTGGGCCTCATCAGCGCAATCATTTTCTTCCTGCTCATCACGGCAATTTCACTCTTCATTCCTTCGAGGGTGAGAATTTCCAGGGCTACGAATATTCACGCAAGTCCTGATGCCATTCTCGGTAGAATAGGCGACTTCAATACCTGGAGCGAATGGAATCCTTTCCTGCAGCGATCAGATTCCGCCTCTGTTGAAATCTTCGAAGAAGGAAACGCGATGAAGTATGGTAAAACAATTATCAGATGGAAATCGAAAAAGCAGGATGAATACATCGCAGAAATGGTCAGTGGGAATTCACGCCCCGTAAACAGTGTTTGGAGGACGATCAATTACGAGACAAGCGATTCTACAACGCTTCAGTGGTACATGGATTTCAATCTTCGGTGGTATCCCTGGGAGAAGTTTTCAAGCCTGATGTTGGAGAAGAGCTACGGCCCTTCGATGGAGAAAGGGCTGGAGAGGTTGTCTAGTTTGCCATGACGTAGGCCCAGGAGCCTGCCCCGATGAAAATCGGGGTTAACCGTCTGTGAAGAATTATGAGTTATAAGTTGTGAGTTATGAGTGCTTCCCGCTGAAGGTTTCTCGATATTGCAAAATATCCTCAATTCGAAAGCACTTACAACTTATAACCTATAACTCATAACCCATAACTCATAACTCATAACTTATAACTCTGTCCCCCCACTTATTTCACCTTAAACCCAACCTTCATTCCTCCCCAAACCAATGAAACCTTTCCGTCCTTACTGATATTGTACTTGAGGGTTTCAGCAAATTCCTTTGCCTTGTCTTCTTCAACAGTTATGCGGAGAGCGTCATCCGCTTCTTTGTAATTGTAAGCGCCCCATTGTTCCGCCGTCTTGTTGAAGATGATTGTCCAGTTGTCGCCGTTATCGATTGTAAACAACGAGTACTTTCCTGCAGCGAGTTTCTGATCGTTAATCTCCACATCCTTGCTTACTTCGAAAGTAGTGGCTTCGTTCGCACCAGCGCGCCAGATCTTACCTTCCATTGGTTCGAGATCTTTGCCGATTGTTCTTCCTTTCACGGAAGGCTGACTGTAGTTGATTGTTACAACAGTTCCATCCTCAAGAGTCTGGGTGGCGGTTGCAGGTGGACTTGGGCGTTTTGACTTATCATTGTCTTGCGCACCTGCGGAAAGGACCAGCGTGGTGGCCGCGATCAGTAATAGCATTGATTTCATAATAAAAAGTTTTGTCATTCGAATTTAGGAAAGATTTGCCTGCCAGAGGCTGCAATTCAAGCCACTCATCAATTATCCTGCCGCTCAGGGGATATAGCACGAAAAAAATTGTCCATGCAACGTTCTGCTTCCCAACTTTGTCAGCCGGAATAATCAATGGATCACCAAAAACTGGTAAGGGATTGCCTAAAAGGTAAACTTCAGGCACAGCGGATGCTTTACGACGAGTTCGCGAAGCATATGCTGGGTGTTTGTTTTCGATATACGAGGTCGATGAAGGATGCGGAGGATGTGTTGCAGGAGGGATTTGTAAAGGTTTTCAGCAAACTGGGCCAGTATAAATCAGAAGGAGAACTCGGCGCCTGGATTCGGAGGATCATGGTTAATACAGCACTGAATTATCTTAAGCGGCATAAGAAGTATCAGGACGAGATGTACTTCACCGAAAATTACCTGCATCCCGTCACGGACCAGGATCCAGCAGTGAGGATTGATGCCAAGGATCTGGCTCACCTGATTCGCCAACTCCCTCCCGGGTACCAGGTGATATTTAATCTCCATGCCGTGGAAGGCTATTCGCATGTAGAAATAGGTGAGATGCTTGGCATCAGCGATGGCACTTCACGCTCTCAGTACTCGAGGGCGAGGAATCTGCTGATTACATGGATCGAAAAATATTCTGAAGAAAAAATAATTGAGAAATATGCCGACAAATAGATTTGAGAAACAGGTGCAGGAGCGACTGGATGAATTCCAGTTGAATCCCTCTGCCGCTGTTTGGGAGAATGTGGAAGCGCTCATCCGAAGGAAAAGGAAGCGTCGCTTCATTCTCTACTTCATCCTGCCCACGGCAATAGGATTGCTCAGCCTCCTCGCGATTTACATGAGGCCGGGAGGGGAAAAGTCTCCGGTAGTTGCAAATACATCAATTGAAGAAAATAAGCAAGTCGTAAAGAAACCAGCGGCACGAAACGATCAATCAGCGATGGCGGCAGAGGAGAAAATTTTAAATGAGATCAATCAATCTGAAACTACACAGGCAACTGATCTTATCCATCAATCTATAATTAAGGTTGACCAGGAAGAATCAACCTTCAATAACCAACCTTCACCTAAAAC